>DASQQR010000020.1:0-11818 GCA_035643335.1 Anaerolineales bacterium | reverse complement strand
CACGTGGTATTATTCCAGCGCTTTCTGCCCCCATCGTCTAGCGGCCCAGGACGTGGCCCTCTCAAGGCCAAAACAGGGGTTCGATTCCCCTTGGGGGCACTCACTTCTTTTCCAAGTGCGCCTGTTGTCCCCCCAATCTCTGAACTGATCCCGCTGAAGGTGGAACTCCCCTTCATTAAGCTAGGATTTCCCTAAATCACATTAGGGATTTCCCTACCATTCCAGTAAGGGAAAGAACCCATTAAATTGTAGGGAATTTCCCAATTGAAAAAAACATCAGAAAAAGGTTAGCATTGCTAGTTAGAAGCGGGGAGCGAAGGTGCCCCGGCATACATGTTCCCCGAAAAATCTATCTAGAAGGAGTGAAAGATGAAAAAGCTTACCTATTTCCTGACTTTGTGGATTGCTTTAGCCATGGTCCTGGCAGCTTGCGGTTCGGCGGCGCAGGGTACCGAAACGCCTGGTGCTACTGGACCGAGTGTGACAGAAACGGGACCGGGCGGTACAGTCACTGAGCAGGCAACCGAGCCGATGGTTACCGAGACAGTTGCACCAACAGAGCCGCTGGCAACTGCGACGGTAGAAGCCACTGGAACGGTGACCAGCACTGAGGCGTTGCCTTCGACCGGATTTGTGGATCCTGGCCGGGCGTCGAATCTAATGGATTTTGAGGTTTACAACCAGGAGAACGAAGAAGTCGGTAGCGTCGAGGATATGGTTTTCAATCTGGAGGAAATGAAGATCGACTATCTGATCGTTGACATGGGTGGCTTTTTGGGGATCGGGGGCAAGTTAGTGGCCATCCCCTTTGATCAGGTAGAGGTGCAAGCTGCCACGTCAGAAAGCGCACAATCCCAGAATGCCATCATCCTGGACGTTACCAAAGATCAAATGGAGCAGGCGCCGGAGTTCAATCCCGACATGCTTCCTGATTTCGGCCAACCGACAGATGATTGGGACGCTGAGATTCAGAGTTTCTGGTCCGGAGGGGCCGGCATGAGCTCTGAAGGCACCGGGACCCCTGTAGCAACTGAAACGACTCAGCCAACCGAAGTGCCGCAAGCCACGGCCACCGAGGCCCCCCAATCGACCCAGTCCAGCCAACCGAACGTGGCTGAGTTGCAGGGAGTAGTCCTGGCCAGCGATCTGATCGGCATTGGCATTCAATCCGCCGACGGCACGGATATCGCCTCCGTCCAGGATGTGATCGTGGATCCGAGTAACGGCGATCTGCAGTATTTGGCCATCTCCGTGAGCGGAATCGAGGAGATCAACGGGAAGCTCGTTCTGATTCCGCTTCAGGCGTTTGGCTTGGATGTTCAGAATCAGGTTCTGGTTCTAAAAGTAGATCCGCAAGTGCTGGCCGGAGCTCCCACCTTTGAGGAAGGGCAATTACCGGATACGACTCAGGCGGATTGGGATGCGGATATCCGGTCTTACTGGCAAGATAACCTGCCAACGGAGAGCCCGTAATAGTTAACTTGAACAACTCTGAGCCTGATTGAGACAATAAAATCCTAGAGCCATAGCGGTCGCCCCCGCAGATGAATTCATCTGCGGGGGCGCAATATAAGATTCTTGAGGCCCTAACTGGTTGGCTCAGCGACAACGAATAATAACCCCCAATTCAGTATCCCATTGCCTTCCAGGCAGGTTTGGAAGGTAACCCGGCCGCTGCCTCGATAAAATTTTCTGAAGACTTGCTCAGTGGTCAACTCATTCCCTGTATCCAGTTCAATGTAATGGCTGCGTGAGCTGGAGGGGACCAGTTTTTGGAAGCGCTCGATGTTGGATACTCGATATGAACCGATAGTACCATCATCATAGATGACCTGAACCTCCTGGCCGAGCCCGAGATTATAGAATTCTTTGCCCGACAAGTAATTGTGGGCCAGCAAACCAGTGACCCCATACCTGGATGCAGATTGGAACTGGGTTAGTAGATCAGGGCGATTGGATACATATGCAGGTTTGTCCTCCGGCTGCTGGATGACGGGCAGGGCAAACACTCCAGCGACATAAACGCCACGCGCATTCTGGGATTGGCCGGACGAGGTATTTAGATCCTGAATATCCACGAAGAAATCATCGAACGACGGGAAATCGCCCGAGTCTGCCATTGCCGGTAGCGCGGTTAATTTGTTTGTGTCCTTTTTTGTTATTTTATCTGCGGTCCGGGGAATGTCCGTCTGGACCGGGGCCTGATCTTGAGGATGTGTTGATTTTGTGGGAATGGTCCCGTTTGGCGGAAGGATTGGGTTGCTCTGGAGGGCGAAAGGAATTACCTGTAATGAAATGAAACCAATCGCCGCAAATATCAGGATTGCGAGAAGGCTGAAGGTTTTCGTAGTCTTCATCGAAGTCAGTCTTGGGGGTCGCAATGCATTTACCCCACCGTTGGTTTAGTCTGGTTTAATCAGGCCGATTCTAAGAGGCTTTCGCGCAAAGTCAACCTACAATTACCTTTCAATTACCCTACGTATTCCCTACGCATTCCTCGAGCGCCCATGATTATATTGATTCATCAGCGAGGCGAAGGCCAACGGGAGGAGGAACCGGATGATCAGATCCAGCGCGAGAAAGGCGGCGTAAACCGCTTGACAGGGGGATGATATCCCCATTAAAATTAACGAACGTTCGTTTTTTACAGAGGAGATCATGTCTAAAGATCTCATCCCACGCGGAGAGCGTACCCGCAGCGAGATCCTCCAGGCTGCTCTCGGCCTCTTTACGGAGCACGGTTACCACGGCACGTCCATGCGCCAGATCGCCCACGAGGCGGGCATTGCCTTGGGCGGCATCTACAACCACTTCTCCGGTAAGGAGCAGATCTTCAAAACGGTCTTCATCGAGCTCCACCCATTTTGGGACACACTGCCGCTGATGAACGCCGCCCAGGGTGAGACCATCGAAGAATTCGTGCGCGATGCTGCCCAACGTATGATCAACAAGTTGAGGGAGCGCCCTGATTTCCTCAACTTGATGTTCATCGAATTGGTTGAATTCAACGGACAACACATCCCTCAGTTTTTCGAGATTTTTTTCCCCCAATTTACAGCATTTTCCGAGCGTTTTCTGGCAAAGCGCAAGGAAATGCGCGACATCCCATTGTTGATGGCGACGCGCGCCTTCATCGGGTTGTTCTTATCCTATGTCATCACGGATCTCTTCATCGGAAAGCGTTTGCCCGCAGAGGGGCGCGAAAATGCCTTGGATTACTTCATAGAGATCTACCTGCACGGCATCCTGAAAAGCGATTTTTCCGAAGAGGCATTATGATCAATTCTCGCCTGACCTCTCTTGTCCGTAAAGAGTTCATCCAGATCTTGCGTGACCCGCGCACCTTAGTCTTGGTGCTGGTTATGCCCGTAATGCAGCTCTTCTTGCTTGGCTACGCCGCCACCAACGATGTGCGCAACGTGCCGCTGGGCGTATATAACCAGGATCCCAGCCCGGAGGCGCGCTCGTTGCTGGACGCCTACCGCTCCGCCGATTATTTCTCCTTGGCTTATGAAGTCAATTCGGAGCGGGCGCTGCGCGAACTGATCGATAGCGGTAAAGCCCGCGCTGGACTGGTGATCCCGCCGGATTATAGCGACCGTCTGCAGGGTAACGAACAGGCCGAAGTGGCCTTTATCCTGGATGGCAGCGATCCCACTGTGGCAGCCACTGCCCTGGCTGCAGCTCAAACCATCGGACAGCAGCAAGCTACAAAAATACTTTCCGACCGCCTGGGCCGGCGCGGGCAGGCTTCTGCTATCAGCCCACCCATCGATGTGCGTACACAGGTATGGTATAACCCCGACTTGGTAAGTGCCTATTTCATGATTCCTGGGGTGATTGCCATGATCTTATTCACGATCACCACTATTCTTACTGCCACGGCTATCGTGCGCGAGCGTGAGCGCGGCACCATCGAGCAGTTGATTGTCACCCCCATCCGCTCCTGGGAGCTGGTTGTCGGCAAGCTGCTGCCCTACGTCATTTTGGCTTTCATGAACACTGTGGAGATATTGCTGTTCGGCGCGCTGTGGTTCAAGGTGCCCATTCGCGGCAGCCTGCTGCTGTTGGGCTTGCTCTCGGGCCTTTTTCTGGTCTCCAGCCTGGGTATCGGCCTTCTGGTATCCACAATCGCCAACACCCAGCAAGAAGCCATGCTCTCGGTGATGATGACCCTGCTGCCGAGTATCTTTCTCTCCGGTTTCTTTTTCCCGCTGGAGGCGATGCCCAAAGTAATGCAATGGCTTTCTTACCTGATGCCGCTGCGTTATTACTTGGTGATCATCCGTTCTCTGCTGCTTAAAGGAGTGGGCGCGGATATGCTCAAGGGGGATATCCTGGCATTGGCGATCTTTGGTACGGCCATCATGACCACCGCGGCGCTGAGATTCAGGAAGAGGTTGGATTGATCGGACGGGAGAGGGGCGAATGCTAATCGCGAATTGCTCCGGAAATTATCGAGGAGGTTTGAATGCGGCCGAATCCTAGACGAATCGCACCCATCATATTGTTGCTCGTGATCGTGGCGGTCGCGGCCTGGTACTTCACTCAGGGCGGTGGGGGCAGCAACAATACCGGCGAGCTGGCTGCCTCGGGTACCATCGAAGGGACGCAAATAGTGATCGCTCCTGAGGTGGGCGGGCGCGTGTTGGAAGTGTTGGCCCGGGAAGGAGACACTGTCCAGGCAGGGCAAGAACTTGTCCGCTTCGATGACGCCCTCCTGAAGGCGCAATTGAGCCAGGCGCACGCTGCGCTGCAGACAGCACAGGCCAACTACGACCTGGTTGCCAGGGGACCCACCGAAGAGCAGCGCCAGCTTGCTATCGCTTCGGCGCAGTCGGAGGAGATCAACGCCCGGCAAGCTTTGCAGGCCCTTTACGACAACGCCGGTCTGAGTGCCGCTCAGCTTCAACAGAACATCGCTGCCACCGACAAGTCACGCGATAAGGCTCAGCAGTACCTGGATAACATCACCAGCCTGGCCGCTACCGTGGATGTAGAAGCCGCCTGGGCTTCCGTGGTCATCTCTCGAGATCAGCTCGAAAAAGCCCAGGAAGATTTTCAGCCATACCAGAATAAGGATCAGGGCAATGTGACCCGCGCTGTCATGCAGGCCAAGTTGGCCGCCGCACAGAAACAGTATGATTCGGCGGTGGAACGCTATAATAACCTGGTTGGCACTGCCAACCAGTACGAGCTTGCCGTGGCGAGGGCCGACCTGATGATGGAGGAAGCCGAACTGGCCGATTTGCAGCGCCAGTACCGGGAGCTGCGGGCTGGTATCGACCCCAAAGCTTTGGCGTTAGCCGAGGCACGCTTGAAGACCGCCTCAGCGAACCTCGCGGCAGCCAGGGCCGGCACGAGTCCTGAAGAGCTGGCAGTGGCCCGGGCTCAGGTAGAGACGGCCCAGGCTGCCTTAGAAGTGATCCAGGCTCAGATTGCCAAGCTTTCAATCACTGCACCGGTTGATGGCGTCATACTGACTCGGACAGTTGAGCCTGGTGAGGTGCTGGTTCCGGGAGCACCGCTGTTGACCTTGATTCAGCTCAAGGAGCTGACCATTACGGTGTACGTGCCGGAGGATCGTTATGGCACCATTCGTTTGGGACAGGCTGCCACGGTGACCGCGGATTCGTTCCCTGGCGAGAGCTTCAGAGCCCAGGTGATCCGCATCGCTGACCAGGCCGAGTTCACCCCGCGCAATGTGCAAACCGAAGCGGGGCGCAGGACCACCGTGTTTGCCGTCGACCTGGCGGTGATGGATACCCAGGCTAAGCTCAAGCCAGGCATGCCCGCGGATGTCGATTTTTTGGCCGCTGGCCGTTGATGGGCAGCGGGCAGAGAGAGGCTCATGGGCCTGCTGATAGAAGCCCAAAATCTGTTTAAATCATTTGGTGAGACCAAAGCAGTAGATGGCGTGAACCTGCAGGTGGCTGAAGGGGAGATTTATGGCCTGGTTGGGCCAGACGGCGCCGGCAAGACCACCACTATCCGCCTGCTGTGCGGCGCATTGCGGGCTGATCAGGGAAAAAGCGCGCAAGCTGCCTCCATGCGGATCGGCGGTTACGAAATCTCCAGCCAGCTCGAGCGGGCCCGCGCCCAGATTGGCTACCTTCCGCAGCGCTTCTCGCTGTACGAAGAACTGACCGTGCTGGAGAATATCCGCTTCTTTGCTGAAGTGCGCGGCCTGCCCTCGGCGGAGTGGCGGCCGCGCTGCATGGAGATCCTGCATTTCGTCGGTCTGGATCCCTTCGTCGACCGGCGGGCGGGCCATCTCTCGGGCGGCATGCGGCAAAAACTGGGGCTGGCAGCGGCCCTGGTACACCAGCCGCACGTTCTGCTGCTTGACGAACCCACCACCGGTGTGGATCCGGTCACCCGCCAGGATTTCTGGCAGCTGATCATCCGCCTGGTGAGCCAGACGAATCACGGCCAGCGCCGGGTGGCGGTATTGGTGAGTACCCCATACATGGATGAAGCCGAGCGCTGCACCCGAGTGGGCTTTATGCGCAGTGGACGCATGCTCATTGAGGGAACGCCGGAAGAACTGCGTGGCCGCTTCGAAGGATATATCTTGGAGCTGCGCGGTTCGCCATTGAGCCTGCTGCGCCGTATAGCCGCAACGGACGAAGACGTTGAAGATGCCCAGATGTTTGGCGACCGCGTTCACCTGCGTGTCCAACCGGAGCGCGCCGCTGGCGTAGAGCGCCGATTGCAGGAGCGCATCATCGCGCAAGGTGGTGAAATTGCGCGCCTGCGTCGCATCCCAGCACAATTGGAGGATGTATTCATATCGCTTTTGGAATGATCCCAATGAGGCCGGAATGGATAACGAGGTCATTGTCTCTAGGAATCTAACCCGCCGGTTTGGGGATTTCACCGCTGTAGATCATCTTTCCTTCACCGTGAGAGCCGGCGAGGTCGTTGGCTATCTCGGGCCGAACGGCTCCGGGAAGACCACCACCATCCGTATGCTGTTAGGATTGCTGCTTCCCAGCGAGGGTGAGGCGCGCGTGCTGGGCTACGATGTGGTCCGCCAGTCTGAGCAGGTGCGGGCGCGGGTAGGTTACATGTCGCAGAAATTCGCTCTATACTACGACCTGACGGTGGGTGAGAACCTAGCCTTTTATGCCGGTGTGTATGGAGAACGCTCGCGGCAGCGCCTGGAAGAGGTGCTTGACATGGTGGGGCTGCGTGCTCAACAGCACAAGCGGGTCAGCAACCTCTCTACCGGTTGGCGTCAGCGCCTTGCGCTGGGCACGGCTATCGTTCATCGCCCCCAATTGCTCTTCCTCGACGAGCCGACCAGCGGGGTGGATCCAACCGCCCGCCGCGCCTTTTGGGATCTCATCTATAATTTGGTCAGCGAAGGTGTGACCACCCTGGTCACCACCCATTACATGGATGAGGCCGAGTATTGCGGGCGGGTGGGCATCATGCGGGATGGCCGGCTATTGGCCATGGATACACCCTCGGAACTGAAGGCCAATGCCCTGCCGGCGTCGGCCTGGGACGTTTTCGTGGATGGAGCCGCAAATATCCCCAGAACGGAGATCGGCGCGCCAGGCAGCACCGCGCCCCTACTCGCCGGTCTGAATGCCCTGCAGGCTTGTTCGTGCGTGCTGCGGGCTGGCCTGTCGGGCGATCACCTGCGGGCGATCACGCCTGCCGATGTGCGCGCTGAGACTCTGCTGGAGCGCCTGGCTGAGACCGGTCTCCAAAACGTAAAGGTAGAACCCGTCGAGCCCACGCTTGAGGATGTTTTTTTAGCTCTCGCAGTAAAATAGAGCAAAATATGGCAGCAGGAGGAATCACGTATGACCAAACCTGAAGCGGTACCTTACGGCTCGTGGAAGTCTCCCATTACCTCGGAGATGATCGTTGCCGAGTTAATTGGGTTGGGTGGGGCTGACTTTGACGGCCAGGATATCTACTGGAGCGAGCTGCATCCTAAGGAAGGCGGGCGCATTGTTGTTGTACGGGAAACCCCCGACGGCAGCAAGACCGAACTCACCCCCTCGCCGTTCAACGCGCGCACGCGGGTACATGAATACGGAGGCCATGCCTACCTTATTGATAATGGTAGGGTGTATTTTTCAAACTTCACCGATCAGCAGTTATACCGGCAAGATCCAGGCAGTCTCGCGCGCCCCATCACGCCAGAGCTCGCCTTGCGCTATGCGGATTACGTTCTTGACCGCCGTCGTAGCATCCTCTTTTGCGTAAGGGAAGATCACACCGCATCGGGCGAAGCCGTGAATACCTTGGTGAAGGTGAAGTGCGATGGAGACGAGCGTGGCGGAGAAGTGATCGTCGCGGGCAACAACTTCTATTCAAGCCCGCGCCTCAGCCCGGATGGCTCCCGGCTGGCGTGGTTGACCTGGAATCACCCCAACATGCCGTGGGATGGAACTGAGCTGTGGGCCGGTGAGCTAGATAAGGATGGGTCGATCATCCGGGCTGAGCGCGTCGCCGGTGGCCTGGAGGAATCCATCTTCCAGCCGGAGTGGTCGCCGGATGGCATCCTGTATTTCGTCTCCGACCAGACAGGTTGGTGGAACCTGTATCGCTGGCAGCAAGGAAGCGTTGAAGCCTTGTGCCCGATCGAGGCTGAGTTCGGCCAGCCACAGTGGGTTTTCGGTAGATCTACCTACGACTTTGAGTCAGCCGGACGCCTTATCTGCACATATATCCAGCGAGGTGTGTCCCATCTGGCGAGTCTGGATACTTTGACCCTGAAATTGGAGGAAATCGAAACGCCGTACCAGTACCTGGTGGATGTACGCGCTACATCGGGGCGCGTTCTGTTCACGGCCGGTTCGCCCGCCGAAAAGCTTTCGATCAACCTGCTCGACCTGAATACGCGGCAGATTGCAGTACTGCGCCGCGCCAGCGAAACCCAGGTTGATCCTGGCTACATTTCAATCCCACAGGAGATTGAGTTCCCTACCGAGGGTGGCTTGACTGCGTATGGCTTCTTCTATCCGCCGCACAACAAAGATTTCGCGCCTCCTCAGGGTGAAAAGCCGCCCCTGCTGGTGATGAGCCATGGAGGACCAACAGGCGCAACAGTCCCCGTGTTCGATGAGGAGACCCAGTACTGGACAAGCCGGGGCATCGCCGTCCTGGACGTGAACTATGGTGGCAGCACCGGGTATGGCCGCGCCTACCGCCAGCGGCTCAACGGCCAGTGGGGCGTCGTGGATGTGGATGATTGTGTTAACGGGGCGCGTTATCTGGCCGAACGCGGTGAAGTAGATGGCGATCGTTTGATGATCACAGGGGGCAGCGCCGGCGGTTACACTACCATCTGTGCACTTACGTTCCGGGACACTTTCAAGGCAGGAGCCAGTCACTTTGGGATCGGCGACCTGGAAACATTTGTAAAGGATACGCACAAATTCGAATCACGCTATCTGGATACGCTCGTGGGTCCCTATCCGGACCAAAGGGACCTGTACAGGGAGCGCTCGCCCATTCATTTCGCAGATCGCCTGAATTGCCCGCTGATCCTCTTCCAGGGCTCGGAAGATAAAATCGTTCCACCGGATCAGTCCCGCAAAATGTATGCAGCTGCCGGGGCCAGAGGCCTCCCGGTGGCATATCTGGAGTTTGAAGGCGAACAGCATGGCTTCCGCAGGGCCGAGAACATCAAGCGCGCCCTCGACGCAGAGCTCTATTTTTACTCACGCGTCTTTGGCTTCGAATTGGCTGATCCGGTTGAACCGGTGGCCATCGAAAATCTTTGAGGTCCCCAACTGCGTAAGTCCTATTGAGTCAAAACCTGGCAAATGTAATAGATATTGGGTGACAAATGTCACTTGACTTGGAGATATCATTTTGCTATTGTCTGTCTGTAAACGTTTCCGATAACGTTACCGGTATTATTTACAGAATGCAGAGGATTTTCGCTCCCATGTTTCAAAGAAAACGTGTTGGTATCAAGGATATCGCAAAACAGGCTGGTGTCTCAACCGCGACGGTTTCCCGTGTGATTAATGATCACCCCGATGTCTCGCCCGAGACCCGCCAGATGGTCAATCAGGTCATCGAGCGCCTGGGGTACCAGCCCAGCAATCTCGCCCGTAGCCTGATCCAGGGGCGCAGCCGGACCCTCGGGGTTGTCAGTTCCGGCATGAAGTATTTCGGCCCATCGAGCATTATTTCCGCCATCGAGGAGCGGGCCAGCGTCTTAGGCTATAGTGTGCTGTTGAGCTTGGTGCGCCAGCCCGAGACGAATGATGTCGATCCGATCCTCTCTGAATTGCTTTCCAGGCACGTGGATGGCATCGTCTGGGCAGTACCCGAAATCGGCAACAACCGCGATTGGCTCGAGGAGACCTTGCCAGGCATTTCGGTCCCGGTGGTCTTCCTCAGCATGCGGCCTCGGTCTGGTTTCTCCGTAGTCGAATATGATAACCGTGGTGGGGCACGCATGGCCACGCGGCATCTGATTGATCAAGGTTACAGAAGTATCGGATTGATCGCCGGACCATTAGAGTGGTGGGCGGCGCGCCAGCGCCAGCTGGGCTGGCAAGACGCGTTGGAAGAGGCACATATGTCTATTCAAGAAAGCCTCATTGTCGAGGGGGATTGGCTGCCTTCCAGCGGGGAGTTGGGCTTATACCGGCTGTTGGAACGACGTAAGGATGTCGATGCGGTTTTCGCCTGTAACGATCAGATGGCACTGGGCGCCCTGAAAGCGGCTAATTTTATGGGCCTGCAAGTCCCCGGTAATTTAGCCGTGGTGGGATTTGACGATGTTCCTGAAGCCGCCTATTATTGTCCCCCACTCACCACTGTGCGTCAGGACATGGTCGCCTTGGGCCACTCCGCCATGCAAGAACTCGGCCGTCTGATCGATTCGTTGGAGGCGGGCAAGGATGGTGTGGAACCCAATTCAATCTGGATTCAGCCCCAATTGGTCGTTCGTAGAAGTTCAAGTGGTTCGCAGCTGGCTATTGATAAACAAGGAGGCGGCACGAGAAATAATTGAAATTCATCATTCTTTTCGATTAAATAAAAAAGGAAGTGTCCAGAAACAGGTTGGCACCCGGATGAACACTTCCCTGTGGCGCTAAACCACTCAACCGCGCTAATTGCGGGCGATTATGGTCCGCGCTCTTTCAAGATTATAACAAAGTTTGCGTTCCTCTACCGCATTGAAGGTAGAGAAGGAGAATGTCATGTCGCGCAAAGATTTTATCAAACCAGTTTGCTTTGCGATCTTAGCCGTCTTTTTGCTCACCAGTGCCTGCCAGCCCGCTCCCGCCGCCCAAACGGGGGTCGTCGAAGTAGTTAAGACGGTGGAAGTCACCAGGATCGTTCAAGGCGAAACCATCACCGAGTATATAGAGGTCACTCCTACCCCCCAGCCCGTGGCAGAAACCCCAAAGCTTTCGGGCGAAATCGTCATCTGGGGATGGCCGGCCGCGGACCAGGCTTTTGAGTCCATCATCCAGGGCTTTAACGAAAAATATCCGGACATCACCGTTACCTGGCAGATGAACCCTGGCATGCGGGAGGGTACCCGCGATGCTCTATCCACCGCGCTGGCCGCCGGGCAGGGGGCGCCGGATATCTCCATGATCGAGATCAATGATATCGGTCGCTTTGTGATGCAGGGCGGGTTCGTCGACCTCTTGCAGCAACCTTATGATGCTGGCCGTTACAAAGAGGACATCGTGCCCTATAAATGGGACCAGGCCATGACCCCGGATGGGCATTTGATAGCCTTTCCCTGGGATATCGGTCCCGCTTCGATGTTTTACCGCCGCGATATTTTCGAAAAAGCCGGTTTGCCCTCGGATCCCGAGGC
>DASQQR010000019.1:0-8477 GCA_035643335.1 Anaerolineales bacterium | reverse complement strand
CGCGGGCCAGCCGCGGGCCGTTGAAACAGGATGGCCTTTCCAGCGGTCAAGCCCGAACTGCTATTGTAAGTATATAGAAGGCCATCAATCCCGTCGGCGTCCTCGATCCCAACCGTGGATTCATTGGTTTCACCATCCAAGGTTTGGTATTGAAACTTGATATCACCGTTTTCGAACAGTATAGCTTGGAAAGTTAATGTTCCACCCGATCCCACCCTGCGTGTCACGGCGTCCCACTGAACCACAAAAGAACGATTCGGAGAGCTGCCCAGCAACCTGTAATACACCTGGCCACCGTTGAAAGGCGAGCCCACCGCCAGATCGTCCCAAAATGGAGCGATCAAATTATTCGGCGCGGTATCCACTGGGATGTCCTCATTGCGAGCGAAGGTGCCCCCGCCGCCAAACGTCAGGATCCCGTTAGAGCTGATGTAAATCTGTGGATAAGAGTTCTCGTAAAACTTAAAATTGAATCCCAGGTTGATGGGGCCAGCAGAGCCATCATCGTGACCGCCAGACCCAAAATCGACCGCGGTGCCCGAGCTGGCATCTATCCATCCATAAGAAGTACTATCATTCCAGGTGTAGCCAAAATTATCCGTGGTGGCCGCTTCTGCAGACGAAATACTACCCTCCGTCCTGAACAACCTGGGATGGTTTACACCCAGGGGCTCGGATACCCCAGCGGTAATCGTCTTGTCCGCGGGAAAGGCCGGCGTTGGGCTGGGAGTTTGGGCGGCCGCGGTTTCCCGTCCGATCTGCGTGACAAGCCCAGCCACAGCCATGAAAGCAAGCAGTAAAATAATGCCAATTTTAGTCTTCATCGGATAACCTAATGCTGACATTAACCACCGCCACTACCGCCGACCCGGCTAACTACACACCCATTGTCGAAGCTGATTGCAACTGAATAAGATGAATATGGAGTAGCTAAAGACTGGAAGAACTCAAACTGCAAGATCTTCGTCTCAGGCGGATTCAAGAGACGATTTCCACTGGTTCCAATCCAACTCCCCTCAGAGGGCAGGAAAGTCGGTGGGTTGTTGTCAGTGCCAGACCAAATTTGGGTGACATTGAATGAAACGCTCAGGAGTTTCTGGGAGCTGGGGACATCATTCCAGTTGACTGCAATGCTGGTGATAGTAGTCGGCAGAGCCCCTGTTCCCGCGTTCGACACGGGCAGAGAAAGCTTGAAATCAGCGAAGGTCATCGAACCCAGTGTTGGGCAAACGACATTGTCATTGTCGATAATCTTGGCAGTGTGCACATCTGGCGAACCCTTGGCAGAATTCGTGGGGGTACCCATGATGATCACGACGGTCTCATCTCCTTCGCCGACTATGTTGTCATCGTTGATCGTGATTGCAATACTGGCGGTGGTGCTGCCTGCGGGGATAATCACCGGGCTTGAGGAGACGGTGTAATCTGCGCCTGCGCCGGGCGTGGCCGTGCCGCTGACCGTAAAAGGTACCGTCACGGGATTACCGGATACGGCACTTAGTTTCAAGACAACCAGCATCTGCCCAGCCCCTTCATCGGCGCTCTGGCTGGCCATCTGGAAGTAAACGCTCGGCTGGTCATCGTCGTCCAGGATCGTGGCGATATGCTGATCCGGGAAACCCTTGCTGCCATGCGTGGGATTACCTAAGGTCAACACCACGGTCTCGTTGGGTTCGTCAAATACATCATTGATTACACGGATGGCGATTGCCGCGCTCCTGCCGCCCGCTGGGATGGTCACCTGGGTAGCCGAGAGCGAGTAATCTGTCCCCAACGTGGCGGAACCGCCCACACTGACCGACACACTGACCTCCTGGGTCCAGGCATGATCCAGCTGGATGACTGCGTCGAGGGTGCCAACATCCTCGTAACCACTCTGCTGGGCGGTGGCAAAGGAGACTGTGGGCGGAGTAAGGGGCGTGTCGGTGATCCAGGCAGTGTGCACGCTGGGGGTGCCCAGCTCCGCGTTGACCGGAGGGTCAAGCACGACCACAACTGACTCATTCTCTTCGACCTGACCATCGGACTTTGGCGTCAGGGTGATGTCGGCAGTAGTCCCCCCGGCGGGGATCACGATGGGGCTGGATTGGAGGTCATAATCATCTTCGGAACCGCCATCCGTGGCGGTGCTGCTGCCATCAACATGGAAATTAACCGTGACGTCCCGGCTAGAAGGTGTGCTCAACTGCACCCGGATTGGCACACTACTGGAGGTCTCAACCACCTCCTGGGTATCCCATACGAAAGAAAGAACGGCGGTATCCAAATCGTCCAATATCGTGGCCGTGTGTGTACCAGGGGTTCCAATCGTCACATTGGGCTGCCCATCGTTGGGATCGAGTGGTGGAGTCGTAAAGGCCAGAATTACCGTCTCGTCCTCCTCATCAACGACATCGTCGAGGATGGTGATAAGGATGGAAGCCTGATCAGTTCCAGCCGGGAAGCTTAAAGGGCTTGACGTATCGATGGTGTAATCAGTTCCCTGAGTCGCCGTTCCCCCGCTAACGGTAAAGGGGACCAGGATATCCTTGGCCGATACGGCAGTTAGCCGAGCCAGGACCGTCATGGAACCACCTTCCTCCTGCATCTCCTGAGTCGCCGGGGAGAAATATACTTCCGGAGGAGCATCATTATCGAGGATGGTCAAGGTATGCATGAAAGGCTCGCCAACAGTAGCATTGATGGCCGAGTCAATCTGTACTATAACAGACTCATCATACTCATCTAAGGCATCGTCAATAATATTGAGGTCAATGCGCGCACTCGGCATGCCCGACGGAATAACAACCGGACTTGAAGTGACCGTGTAATCGGTGCCATTGGCGGCAGTTCCGTAGACGGTAAAGAAAACGGTCACATCTTGAGCAGCAGCGATGTTCAAATCGGCGACAAAGGTCACCGTGCCCACGCCTTCGGATTCCGATGATTCCTCCACGTCAGGGGATCTATCCAATCTTCTGAGGATAACGATGGGAGTACTGGGAGGCCTGGGCGTACCTTCAATGGCAACGTCCTTGACGATCACCCGGCGGGCAACGGTTGAGATGGTAAATGGGGGGAAATTGACCAGTGGTACGATGGGTTGGTAATCGGCCTGGACCTGGACGACAACCCGATCCCCCAAGTTGACTTGTTCAACATTTGGATCATCAATCGAGAAAGTTGGATTGCATGATGCGATTGCCGACGTTCCAGGACCATGATCATAGGTGATATTAATATCGCTGTCCTGGACACCGGCGAAATTACCCATACGCCTGGCAGCAGCCCGGATTCCAGCGCAATCTTCGTAGTGGGTCACATAACCACCGACATCGCCGGCAGCCGACCCGTAGCGGACAGCCTCACGGCTGGCCGTGTTAACCGCGCTGTAGATGAATAACAATCGCCCACCTTCGATGACGCCCAAGATCAGCGTCAGCAGGAGAGGTAAAGCCAGAGCGAACTCAACCATACCCTGAGCGCGTTCTCGAGATTGACGTTTGATCAGTGTTCCATTCATCATTACCGTCCGTTATAAGTGGTGATGATTCCCAAAATAGTACTCAAGTACTAAATTTTTATTGCATTTTTTTCTTTATATGCAATAAGTATAACGGTAAATATGGGAATTCATCACAAACAATCTTGAAAGGAATTGGTCAGAATCTAAGATTCTTGTAAGGACCGGATGATTTCCACACGGGACTCGCGCGTAAGCGCGCGGAATACACCCGCCCAATCCACGCACCACCATCCGTTCAACGGGGTAAATCCTATTGGCTCTTGCCCCTTCAGCGGGACAAAACCTGGATTTGGCACTTATTTCCTTTAGAAATCGGAGAACCGCCCTACTTTAGTTGTTTCGATCGTTTGGAGGTTTGTGCGTATTGGCGGGCTTGGGAGGCCGGTGAGTGTTGGTCGGTTTGGGCTTGACTTTGGTCGGTTTTGGAGTCCTCGTAGGCGTGAAAGTGGGCGTGGGGCTAGGTTGGGCGGGCGGTTTTAGGGCCTGGGTCGGTGCAGGAGTTGAGGAGGCTGATGAGGTCGGAAGGATGGCCGGTTCAGATGTATCCGCAGCCGTTTCTCCACCACCACCATTAGAGGTCGGAGTCTGCGTTGCCAAGACGGAAGATGCTGGAGTATTTGAGAATTCGGGTGCCAGAGAGGGGGTTGGAGGGCCAAACGCTGGCATTTCATTCTTAATCTCCTCCGCGGCTTGAACGCTCATTTCAGTAACGGCTAACGCATTCTCGACTTGCTCCTGATTAGCTGGAGGCACGTTCCGCGACAAGGACGCCAACACTTGACTTTGGCTCAATAAGACTTCCTCCAATTGTGAGGCCAGCTGTCTCGCCCCGGTCCTGTTCTCTTCCGCCGCCATCCTCAGCGAATCGACAGATTGAGCGACCTCTCGCTCATAGCGGGCCAAAGTTTCACCCAGATATTGATAACGCCTTTCCAAGACAAGCGTCTGGATCTCGGACAGACGCTCCCGGGCAAACTCAACATGGAGTCGGGCTTCTCCCTCGGCCGAGAAGGAAAAGAATAGGCGGACACGCTCCTGGGCCAATTTGGCCGGATACAGTGAGTCTCCAGGCAGAGAACTGCGAGAAGCCAGAGCCACACTGCTCGTTGCCGTAATGAAAACGACCAGCAATAATAGAGCGAAAGCAAATTGGAGCACCGAACGCTTGGCTAATAAAATTCTAAACGTATCTCCAAACGTTATCGCCGGGGAAGATTTTTTGGTTAGATCGGCTTGCTTTATTTGCGCCATCAAGCGACGTCGAGAAGCAGCCACATAATCTGGCCGGGGGTTAAGTACACCCTTTTCGCTCCATATCCACAGGTACGCCTCCAGCTGTGGCCGGAGCGACTCCTCCAGGTCCGGGTAGCGAGCGAGGACAGAATCGATAGTCTCTCCATCGCCTTGAATAGCGTCGAGGCAAGATTGAAGTATTCGATCAATATCTTGGTGCTGTCTCGCCATTTTATCAGCCTCTAGGATCCTTCCAGAATGTTACGCAGAGCGGATAAAGCGCGATGCTGTAGCACGCGCACGGCACCGGTTGAGCGACCCATAACCTGTGCAGTTTCCTCGGGTGAAAGCTCACTGAGAAAGCGTAGCACGAGTACCATACGATAATCTTCGCGCATGTGGTCAAGGATCTGTCGAAGTTCCTGATGTTCCAGGTTGGTGATGGCCTGATCTCCAGGATCGGAGTGAAAGTCTTGTACGAGGCTATCCTCGATGGATTCCTGACGGCCGGAGCTTTTGGAACTACGGTAGAAGTCAATGACGGCATTACGGGCGATACGGAACAAAAAGGCAAGAAATGGCACACCCTGTTCGCGATAATTGGGGAGCGATTGCCAGACGCGCAAAAACACCTCTTCGGTCAAATCTTCGGCATCCCGCCGGTCATCAAGACGAACGTAGATAAAACGGAATATGGTTTGGACGTGACGCTCGTATAGTTCGCCGAAAGCCTCTGCCTCTCCATCTTGGGCCAGAGCTATGAGTTGAACTTCATCCAAATCCTGCCAATCAGGCATAGACCATCCCTATAGATTCCGAGGCTTTAAACCAGGTTGAACTCATCATTCGTTTTGCGTACCGGGGCAATCATAACAAATAATCGCAGAGTTTCAAATCTGTTAGAATGGATCCTTATGAAACGGGTTCACATCCGCTATATTGGATTGGTTGCGGGGTTGATTGGTTCCCTTCTGATTCTCTGGGTTACACACAAAACCATCAACCTGGAAATAAACGGCGAGAAAAGAACAGCAACTACTTTTGCCTTGACTGTGGGAGCATTCCTACGATCAGCTCAGATTCCTACGAGCGCGGCAGATCAGATCGAGCCACCCTTGGGTCATTGGCTGCAGGATGGAGACGTGATCAGCATCGAACGAGCTGCCCAAATCCGTGTCCAGGATGGCCAAAAAAACCTCGCCTTGATCTCCACAGAAAAAATTCCAGCAAACTTACTTGCCGCTGCCGGCATTGAGATCTTCCCTGGCGATCAACTTATCAGCGATGGACAACCCCAGGACTTTGATGAAGCACTGCCCCGTTCCCAGTCACACAGCCTGCAGATCCAGCGGGCCAAAGAGATCCTGATCTCAAAGAATGGAGATTCCCAAACGATAGTATCCTCAGCGGGAACATTGGGCAGAGCATTATGGAATGCCGGCATATTACTCTACACCAAAGACTTGCTTGAGCCCGATATCGAAATGCCACTGTCGGGACCTCTGAGAGTAAGCGTAAATCAATCGAAGGAATTATACATCCATTTTCTCGAAGATCGTCTGCGCATCAGAACCACCGAGGACACCGTCGGGCAGGCATTGAAGGCTGCTGGCATTGCCTTACAGGGTTCTGATTTCAGTGTACCACCTGAGAATGCACCGCTACCTACAGGCGGGAATATACGGGTGGTGCGCGTGAAAGAAAGTGTGACATTTGAGACAGAACCAGTGCCTTTTGACACTCAATTTCAACCCCAATCTGATATGGAATTGGACAGCCAGAGAGTAGTGCAGCCGGGCAGCTATGGTATCAAAACAACCCGCGTACGAATTCGCTACGAAGATGACGAAGAGGTATCTCGAGAGTCGGAAGGTGAATATTTGGCCCAAGAGCCAAAATCCCGCATCATTGGCTATGGTACGAAAATCGTACCACATACGGCCAACACACCCGGCGGTCAAATCAAATATTGGCGAGCGTTGAGCGTCTACGCGGTTTCCTATAATCCCTCCAGCGCCGGGGGCAGCATTACAGCTTCTGGCTTACCCCTCAGGAAAGGTGTTGTGGCCGTTGACACCAGTTACATACCCTTGGGAACACGCTTGTATATCCCCGGCTACGGTGAAGCCGTTGCGGCCGATACCGGAGGTGGGGTCAAGGGCCGAATCATCGACCTGGGATATAGCGATTCAGATTATGTGTCCTGGCATAAATGGATAACCGTATACTTCTTATGGCCTCCGCCGGAAAATGTGGCCCCGGTTATCCCATGAGACCTGTCCCTCTAGACGTTCCGGACTTGCTGAATAGATACGGCCTAAAACCGGATAAACGGTTAGGACAAAATTTCTTAATCGATTCAATTTACTTACTTCGAATAGTGGAGATAGCAGAGGTCTCTGAGAAGGATACGGTACTTGAAATCGGGGCGGGGTTGGGAGCGTTGACCCGCCCGCTGGCCATTTCAGCGAACAGTGTGGTCGCTGTAGAACTGGACTCGAGCCTGATCGCCCCCCTAAGCGAGGTTCTAGAGCCGTATTCCAATGTTCGCATCGTGCAAGGCAATATTTTGGAAATGGATCCTGGCAAATTAATCGATGAAAAAGATTATCTGGTCGTAGCCAATATCCCGTACTATATCACTTCGGCAGTCATTCGCCATCTTCTAGGGGCCAGAGTAAAGCCCAAACGGATCGTGCTCACGGTACAGCGTGAGGTAGCTGAGCGGATCTGCGTCGCGCCTGGAGATATGAGCCTCCTGGCTCTTAGCGTTCAGATTTTCGGGGAACCCAATATCGCCATGCACATCCCGGGAGGTGCATTTTACCCTGCTCCGGAAGTCGATTCTGCGGTAGTGAAGATACGTCTATACCCAAAGCCAGTGATTCCGGTTCCACACCTGGAACAGTTCTTCCTTATGATTAAAGCGGGATTCAGCCAAAAACGAAAGACTTTGCGCAATTCATTGTCGGCGGGTCTACACGAAACCCCTACAGCAATGGAAGATTTATTGAAGTCGGCGGGAATAGACTCCCATCGCAGGGCGCAAACGCTCAGCCTGGCCGAATGGCGACACCTGGTGGAAGTCTATGCTTCAAGGGAGGAAAACTGATTATTCGCCGACCCAAGACCATGGTGATTCAAGCCCACAAACCGAGAAGAAGCCCGCCAACCAATCGAAAACCCGCACTGAGCAGCAAAGCTGTTTTTAATCCGAGCCATTCGGCCAACCAGGGACCGAGCAGTCATCCGGAGAGAATTCCGAGATTAAGAGCAACATTATGCAAGGCCATGTGAGCCGGCCGATCTCTCTCCGGTACTCGTTCCATTAGCCGGTTTATCAGGCCGCCATTGGCCAGTGCCCACACGCCGCCCCCAACCAATGAGGCGACCCAAAAGAGGGTGGCATCTCGAGCTAAACCGTTCAATAGTGGGTAGAAGCAGTAGACCACCCCGCTGTAGACCAGGATATTGCGATGGCCGAACCGCTCAGACAGCTTACTCAACCTCAACGAAATCAGCAACATGGCCATATAGAACAGGGCACTGCCCAGAGTGATAGCGCCATCGGAAAGGTGCAAGTCACGTACGAAAACCAGGGGGAACAAGGGGATGGGAATATCCTGAAAGGTGTAAATAAGGAAAAACGAGGCGATCAAGCACCTGTCCACACATAAGGGATGAGCCCGTGATACTGATGGCAACGAGGGCGTTGCGCTTCCCGACGACTTCTGCGCGC
>DASQQR010000018.1:0-25340 GCA_035643335.1 Anaerolineales bacterium | reverse complement strand
AGCGAGTGTCGACCAGGTACTTGGGGTAGGCATATTCTTCGGCCATGGCTGCTCTCTCCAAAAAGATAATAGATTTTTAGTATCCACTCAATTATTTGGGCTAGGTGTCTGTTGGAGGGGGCTCCGCCCCCTCCAACAGACACCTAGCCCTTCCTATTGAGAAGCTACAATTTTTAAAATAATATTCTAAAATATTATACAAATTCTGAGCGGAATAGTCAAGTTTAAAATCTTCCCGGAAGCTCTCAGCTTCCGGGAAGATCGGTTTGAAAGACCTGAACTGCAGCCTTGGGGTCAAAGCTCAGCAAGGCCTGTTCTCCTACTCCCGGAACCGGCGCGCTGGAAGGGAAATCGAAGATCAAGCGAGTCTCATCGACTGTCATGGCCATCCGGCACATTGTGCCCCGAAAAGAAATCTCCTCTACCCGGCCTTTGATCTGATAACGACCTTTCGAGTCCAGCTTCACCCGATCCGGCCGTACTAGAACCGTCACCCGGCCTTGTTGGAAGCCATCCAGCGGGATATCCCCGATGCTGGTATGAACCACAGCCTGGCCGCCTACCTGCCTTACCTCTCCCTCAAGCAAATTTGCCAGTCCCAAAAACCTTGCCACAAACAGTGAGGCTGGATTATGGTAGATATCCTGCGGTGTGCCAATCTGTTCCACCGTACCGGAGCGCATCAATACCACCCGGTCGGCTATGGCAAAAGCCTCCTCCTGGTCGTGGGTCACGTAGATGGCGGTCTGCTGCATATCCTTCAAGATGTGACGCAGGTCGAACATCAGACGCTCTCGCAAGGTGCGATCCACAGACCCGAGGGGCTCGTCCAGCATGAGGAGGCGCGGCTGAGGCGCCAGGGAGCGGGCCAATGCCACGCGTTGTTGCTCACCTCCTGACAGGGTATTGACGTCCCGTTCGCCAAACTCGGGGAGCCCCACCAAACGCAGCATTTCGTCGACGCGCGCCTGGATCCGCTCTTGCCCCAATCGCGACATGCGCAGGCCGAATGCCACGTTGTCATAGACGTCCATATGAGGGAAGAGCACATAATCCTGGAACATCAGACCAAATCCTCGCAGGTGGGGCGGCACATTGGCCAGCGTTTCGCCCTTCCAGAGCACTTCTCCCTGATCCGGTGCTTCCAATCCGGCGATCATCATCAGCAGTGTAGACTTTCCGCATCCGCTGGGGCCCAGCACCGCCACGATTTCCCCCAGGTCGACCTGAAAAGAGACGCCGGCGACCGCCTGGGTCGCGCCGAACGATTTATGCAGATCTTCCACGGCCAAGGCGTTCATTTTCTAGAATTCCCCCACATCCGCGATTCGGAATCGTTCAATTGCCAACATGCCCGCTGCAGTGACGACCATCAGGATGGTGCTTAAAGCCAGCGCCTGTCCATAGTTAAGCGATCCCGGGCGCGAGATATACCGGTAGATCGCCACGGGTATGGTGGGATATTCAGGCCTGGCCAGCAACGCTGTGGCACCAAATTCTCCCAACGAGATAGAGAAAGCGAAGGTCGCCGCCACCAAGATGGCGCGCCCCACCAAAGGCAGATCGATGTAGCGCAGCACCCGGATTGGGGAAGCTCCCAAGGTGCTGGCGGCCTGGCGCAGGCGTGGTTGGACGCTGCGCAGAGCAGGTGCCAGGCTGCGCACCACAAAGGGTAAAGCCACCAGTGTATGGGCGATGGGAACCAGAATGGGTGAGGCGCGCAGATCGACCGGTGGATGGTCCAGGGCCACGATAAACCCCAAACCCAGTGTGACGGCAGAAGTGCCTAAGGGAAGCATCAAGAGAGTGTCAAGGGACCGGCTCAGGAAAGTCTCATTGCCTTGTGCCAGCAGCCAGGAAGCCGGTAGGCCCAAGGCTAACGCGAATACCACCGTGATGATAGCATAAACGAGCGAGACAGCTATGGCAGTTGATGGCGGAACATAGAAAACGGATTCCTGGCGGTTAACCCCCAGCTCCCGGTAAAACTGCAGGGTCAATTGAGGCGATCCAGTTCCTGCTTGCCCAGAGGCCGCGCCTACGCTGGTGAAGGAGCGCGTGGCTAAGGCCAATAATGGCAGGGTAAGCAGGGTGAGCAAAAAGAGAATGATCACGGCTGCCAGCAGTTTACTTCGCTGGGTTACGAGCGGTTTCTGGGTGATAACCCGCGAGCGTAATGAGATAGGCCTAGTAACCCGGGCTGACAAGCGCGTATAGAACACCGTCAACCCAAGGGTGCATGCCAGCTGCAGTACTGAAAGCACGGCGGCCATGGGGAGGTTAAACAAGCTAATGGTTTGATAGTAGATCTCAACCTCCAGGGTAGCAAAGCGTGGTCCACCCAACACCAAGATCACTCCGAAAGAAGTGAAATCGAAGATGAAGACCAGGAGGGCGGCGGCGGCAATTGCCGGCATCAGCAATGGCAAGGTCACCTGTCTGAAAGTGCGCCAGCGGTTGGCTCCCAGGGACCGGGCGGCATAAACCAGGCGCGGGTTCAGGTGCGACCAGAAATCGCCCACCATGCGGAGCACGATCGTCGTGTTATAGAACACGTGGGCCACGAAGATAGCGATCAAGGTATTGGTGAATTGGATGGGAGGTGAGGAGAGTTTCAGCAGCGACATCAGCGCCAGGTTGAACCAGCCGCGCGGTCCCAACAGGGCATTGAAGGCGACGGCTACCACCAGGGTAGGCATCACAAACGGGATACCCGTCAAGGCCCGGATCAGCGGCTTGCCTCGAAAATCGTAGCGGGCCAACAAGAACGCCCCCGGCAGGCCCACGAGAAGGGTGAGTAGCGTGGAGACTGTTGCCTGCCAGATGGTAAACCATAGCACGCGCCTGGCTGTCTCTGAAGTGATCGCCTGCAGAAACGTCCCCGCCAAACGCTCGCCGCGGCTGAAGCCGATGCTCAGGATATTCCCCAGCGGGTAGAAGTAAAACACCGCCAGGAAAGTCAGAGGCACCAGCCACAGCAATGATGTCAAAAAAGCCCTGCCAAGTTCGCTTGCGGAAAGATTTCCGAGGCCCTTGGCGAGGCTTTCATGGGTGGAGTCACTCACCGTAGGACGGTTTCCGTCCACTCCTGAATCCACTTCTCGCGGTTCTGAGCGATGGCGTCGGGGCTCACCTGAGCAGTCTCTTCGGGAATAGCCAGATATTTTTGGAAGGTCTCGTTAAGTTTGGCGTTCTCATTTACCGGGAAGACAAACATTTGCAGCGGGATGTCCTCCTGGAAAGTTGGCGAGAGCATAAAATCCACCCATTTTTCCGCCAAGGCTCGATTTTGCGTACCTTTCAGAATACCCACAAACTCGATCTGACGAAAGCAGGAGGTATCGCTGACGATGGCCACGGTGGGCGGTTCTTCAACGGGCTGCTCGGCGTCGATCACCTCAAATGGAGGGCTGGAACCATACGAGACGACAATGGGATGGGTGCCGCCGTGCTGGCTGAATTCCGTATAGTAGGCTGTAGTCCAGTCGTTGACGACCGTCACGTCATTCTCAACCAAAGCTTTCCAATAGTCCAACCAGTTATCTTCACCGAAGTGACCGATGGTTGCCAGCATAAAGGCTAAACCTGGTGAGGAAGTGGCCGGGTTCTCCACCACCAGCAGGCCCTTATATTCCGGCTTTAAGAGATCTTCCAGGCCGTTGGGATGTGGGATCTTCATTTCCTGGAAGTAGGATTTTTGGTAGTTCAGGCATACATCTCCGTAATCCACCGGCAGGGCCTGGTTCTGAGGGTCGAGTTTGAACTTGTCGGGAATCTGGGAAAGGACAGGCGAATCGTAGGGCTCAAAGATGCCTTCGTTGAGCGCGCGGCTGAGGAAGGTATTGTCGACCCCGTAGAATACGTCCGCCAGTGGGTTGCTTTTGGACAAGATGGCCTTGTTGAGGGCAGTGCCTGTGTCACCTGCCTCCAGGAAACTCACCGTGATGTTGTTCTCATTTTGGAACTGATCCAAAACCGATTGAGATACCGCAAAGGAATCGTGGGTCATTACGGCAAGGGTCTCGGATTTTCCGGCGGTGGCCTGGGGGAGTTCAGCCGGCGGTGGCGCAGTGGTGGGTGCTGGCGAGGTCACCGCCGGCGAGGCGCAAGCCGCCAAAATTAAAGCCGGCACCAGTATGAATGTCAACCAGGAAAGTTTGTTCATGTCTATCTCCTCCATTGTCTCTACTCCTGTGGGGAATCACTCATCGCTCTCCGGCGGGCCTTGTTCGCCGATTCTGTGGACTACCAATAGCTGCCCCTCCGCGATTGTCACTTTCGCCCGGTCCCCGCCGGCTTGATTGGAGACTCCCAAGGTGCTCCCGAACTTCAAGGTCGCGTTTTCCAGCGGCCACTTCAGGCCGCGCGTGGTCACGCCAGAAACCTCCCGGCTGAGGGCTATCAGCGAGAGCGTGTCACCGGGTCGGGTGAGGGCATTAAACGATTCTCCTGAACGCAGCAGCACGGCGAAATCCGGGCCATCGGCGGCGGTAAGACGGGCGCTTTGCCACTCAGGGCGGGTCAGCAGGAGCAGATTGGCCAGAGTTTGATCCAATCTGCCTCCCAACAAACCCAAAAGCAGGATTTGCCGCGCTCCATTATCTATGGCGTACGACAGGGCCAATTCCAGGTCGGTCTCATCCTTGTCCGTGGGATGGACGATGAAGCGTGTACCCTGCTCCTCAAGAGTGTCTTGCAGGTCGACTGAAATCGAATCCATATCGCCAACGACCACATCCGGTCTCACCCCCAATTCCTGGCAGTGGTGCGTGCCCCCATCTGCAGCGACCAGGAGTTCTGCCCGATGTACGTTAGCCAGAGGGTTGGTTGGCCGCCTGAAGTCGCCATTGGCGAAAATGATTGTGTACAAAGAGAAATCCCTCCTCACCGGCAGAGGGGGGATTGTTGAGGCTTTATTGATGCAATTCCTCCGCCGGAATTACCCGGATCAGGTTCGCGGGTCGAGGACTAAAGGTCCTCCTCTCAGCCTGGGCTTACCAGACTCCCCGTGCACGCTGTAATTCTATCAGAAGTTACGCAGTTCGGGAGGCGGTGAGGAGATTGGGCGGGTGCCGCCCAATCTCCTCACCACTTTCCCATTTGCTGCACAATTCCTGTCTATGGTGAGTATAAGTGGGGACAAGAAGGTTGTCAAGTTAAAGTGACGGGTGAGGCTCAGCGTACCCGGCGCTTCCATTCTTCCTTGAGCTGCAAATTCTGGGGACTCTCACCGGATGCCAAGGTAAGAAAATCCGCCATCAGCCGGTTGAACTTGCTGGGTTCGTCGAGCATGGGAAAATGCCCTGATTCATCAAAGACGATGTGGTGTATGTGATCGGGCATGGCAGATAGGTATTCAACGGGAGGCTGGCTGACGGCTGGGTCGTTGTGCCCGCTTACCCACAGGCATGGTGTCGCCATCCGAAAGGACACGTCCAATAGATCGATCTGCTTCAATTCATCCAGAGAGATCTGAATGGCCTGAGCGTCCGTCTTGGCGGCCTCGCCCCTGGCAGGCTCGTGGACGGGCGAACGATCCAGCAACCAGTCCGCCAGCTCAGCCGGGGTGCTGGTTAGCAGGCGGGCATTTAAGGTTTCATTCTCCAGCGGGAAACTGATGGCCATAATCCGGTCGACGAGGTCGGGGTTTTGAGTCGCATACAGTGCAGCCACTATGCCCCCCAGGCCATGACCCACCAGAGCCACTTTCCCAATCCCCAGTTTCTCGACGAAACCGTCTAGCAGATCTACTTGCCTGTCAAGAGAATACAGTTGCGATGTCTTGGCAGTGTCTCCATAACCCCATAAATCCAGCGCATAGGCGCGGAATGAACTGGATGCGGACTGCATGCTCGGAATCCAATAACGCCAGGAACCGATCCAGCCGTGAAGGAAAACTACCGGACGGCCACGTCCGAGGACTTCGTAATGTACGATTTCATCCCTGAATACGATGGCGCTCATATTTGCGGCTCTGCCCAGGATAGGCCCTTCGACGGAGAGGGCTGAAGGTTGCGTCGCTGGGCTTAGGTTGAAGGTTGAAGGTTGGAAGGATGGAAGATTGGAAGATTAGAAGACTGGGGGATTGGAACCCTTCGACCTGGCTCAGGGCAGGGTTTGAAGGTTCCCTTCGACGATGGCATGTTGAAGGTTGAAGATTGCCTTCGACAGGGGGTTTATTCGCCAGAATGACCGCAGAGCGGGGAGAGAGTTTCCCACGCTCTGCGTGGGGAACAGGGCAATTGGATCCTGACATGATTTGGGATATCTCAGTGTCCGTTCAGCGCGCTTTGGGAGGTTGGATCAAACGGGTTCATCTTCCCGCAAACCTATCCAGAATTAACCTCACTTGTTCTGTCAATTCATCGGGCGAGAATGGCTTCAAGATATATTCCTCTGCACCGGCTTCCATTCCGGCATTCACCTCTGCCTCTTGACCTTTGGCGGATAGAAAAACAACCGGGATGCGTCGTGTGTTTTCTTCCGATTTGATCCGTTTGCAGGCTTCATAGCCTGTCATACGCGGCATGCGCACATCCATCAGCACCAGGTCGGGCATTTCCTGGCCGGCCAACTCAAAAGCTTCCTGGCCGTTGGTGGCGGCGATGACTTCGTATCCGGCGAAACGCAGCGTGAAGGTGATCAAGTCTCTGATATCACGTTCATCTTCAGCGATGAGTATTTTTGTCATGCTCTTACCTCTCTAAGTATCGGTCCAGTCAAACCTGGAAGACTCGGGGTCTCGAGGACGTTCCGAGGAAGCGGAGGTGCCTGAGCCCAATCTCACAAATCTCACAATGACCTCACTCCTTCGGTCTGTACACAGGCAGGGTAAAGGAGAAGGTAGTCCCTTCTCCCGGAATGCCGGCGCTCTGCAACCAAATCCGGCCGGCATGCATCTCCACCAGGTGCCTGACAATGGATAGCCCCAGACCGGTGCCCGAGATCTCTAATACCAGGGGGTTTTCTCCGCGGTAAAAACGTTCAAATACGTGTTCCTGTTCTTCCACCGGGATGCCAATGCCACTATCCTGAACGTCCACCTGAACCTCGTCGCCCAACTGGCGGGCGCGCAGAGTTATCCGCCCCGACTGCGGAGTATAGTGGTAGGCATTATCCAGCAAGCCGGCCAAGATTTGCCGAACCCGATCCGGATCTCCGGTCACCCTGGGAAGATCAGAGGATACTTCCAAATTAAGCTCTAATCGCTTGTCCGCTTTTTCAGACCGTTCCACGAGATCTCCGATCCCATCTTCGGCCAACTGGCGTAGGTCGAGTGGCTGCAGGACTAATTTGACTCGATTAGCCTCGATGCGCGAGATATCCAATAAATCGTTAACCAAGATCGCCAAGCGTTGGGTGTTCTCTTGAACGATCTCCAGGAAGTGCCGCTGCTGTTCGGAGAGATCTCCTGTGGCTCCCATCAATAGAAGGTCTACGTATCCTTTTATGGATGTCATAGGCGTGCGCAACTCGTGACTGACCGTGGCTACAAATTCAGTCTTCAGTCGATCTACCTCCACTTGATGAGAGATATCATGGAAAATAGAAACGGTTCCCAGGAATTCATCTCGGATCAAGACTGGCGCCAATTGAATGGAGACCACACGCCCATCCTCCAGGTTGATCTTTTCAGCGTAAGTCTGACCGGGGTTGTAACCAAGGAGGTCACCGGACCACTCACGGATGGTGGCCATCCAGCTGCGAGCTGCGCCGCCAAACAAGCCGGTGAAATGCTCTAGGGAACGTCCCAAGATCTGCTGGCGGTCGAGACCCAAAATTTTTTCGGCCGAGGCATTGAAGAGGGTGATCCTATTCTCCGCATCGGTAACCAGGACACCTTCAGCAACGGACTCCAGAATAGCTCGCGAGCGGCTGGTTTCGATTTGTTGGCTACGCAACATATTGCCGAGATCCTCGGCTTGATCTCGAATTAGATTGTAAAGTTCGGCATTATTGACCGTCACTGCGATCTGGTTGCCAGTGGCCTGGATCAGGTCGAGCTGATCCGGCGAGAAATGACCGGGTTGCGAGTGAAATAGCAGCAGGGCGCCCAATAATTCTTCTCCGACCATCAAGGGAACGCCCGCCGCGCTGCGCTGGCTTGATTCGATATCCTGGTATTCGCCCCAAGCTGGATCCTCCATTACGTCCCTGATAAGATGCGGCTCCCGGCTGGAAATCACTTCGCCTGCAAACCCGCGATTCGAATTGAATGGGAGGGGACCGGGGCCTTTGGGATGGGCAATATCACTGAACACGGAGGCGGCCTGGCGCAGTTCGGCTTTCCCCGGACGCCATATCAGGCAAAAGATTTGCTCGGCAGCGACCGCTTCGTTCAGTACCTTCAACGTACGCGTTAGCACCTGTTCAAGGTCCAGGCTGGCCGAAAGCTCGGTGATGATTCGCAACAAAGTGGCAATCCGATGATGCTCTTGGGCCAGCTGGTTAGTGCGCTCTTCAACCCGTTGTTCCAACTCCTCTGTTAGCCGGCGAGTTTCTTGGAACAGGCGCGCGTTCTCAGCAGCGATCCCGGCCTGGTTGCTAATTGTGCGAATCAGTTCGAATTCCTCCGCTGAATAGTGATAAGGCTGGTCCTTCTGAATCAGCAGCAGGCTGTGAAGCTCGGTGCCCACTGACATCGGCATGACCAACAGGGATTGAGTCTCCCGGATGGAAAAGAAATCCTTCAGAGGTGCCAGTTCCTCCTCCTGCTGAACGCTTTCTGTCGAGAATACACCCAAGGACTGACGCAAACGATCAAAGAGCGGCGTTTGCGGCAAGGAACAGGGCAGCTCAGCCTCTCCTTTTTGGCTCTGTTCAGCTACCAAAACAGGACATAGTGATATCTGGCGATCCTCTTCAGCAGTGATCGCGTCTCCTGGGTATTCAAAGGTTACTACTGAGATGGTTGCGGCGTTAACCGCTCCGCTCAGCTCCTCCATCGTGATGGCAAATATCTCCTCTTGTTCCAGGGCTGTGCTCAAGGCAGTCGAGAGCCGGTTCAGCAGGCCCAGGCGTTGAGAACGCCGATCCAGCTCCTGGGCCCTGCGGAGGCTCTCTTTATACAAATTTGCATTCTCCAGGGCAATAGCGGCCTGGCTGGCGAAGGCGGATACCAGTTGAACATCTTGCTGGGTGTAAAAATTAGCCTCGTTTTTCTCCAGGGCGATCACCCCGATCATTTCTCCCTTGGCAACCAAGGGGATACCCAGCCAGGACAAACGCGGGTAATCGAACAGGGCTGGAAAACGCGGATCTTCGCGAATATCGTTGACATAGATCGGTTGGCCGGTTGAGACCATTTCAGCGAATAGACGGCTGTCATCCAGTGCGACAGCCAAACCCACTCGCTCTTCGGAGTCCTCGAAACCGTGCGCTGATCGCACCCTGAGGTGGCCAGCTTCCCGCAGCCAGAGCGTGCCAGTGTCAAAGCGGATAACCCTGTACATCTGCTCCAGGAGTGAACCGATCAGTTCATCACTTTGCAGACTCGAGGCGAACATGGCAGCGATGCCGGTCATAGCCTGGATCTGTCCAGCGCGCTGTTCCGAGGCCTGGTATAAGCGCAGGTTCTCCAGAGTGAGGGCGGCCTGGTAGGTAAGGGAGGAGATCATCGATTGATCGTCAGGAGTGAAAGCGGCCGCAGTTTTGTAGCTATCCAGGATGAGGACCCCTTGAGTTGGGGTCGAATCCTCGTCTCTCTGGGTTGATTCGGAGCTGGTGATTGGGACCAGGAGGCTTGAGACTGGCAATCTTCCGGCCGTCGCGTCCCTGTAGCGCATCAGACTCTCGGGCGGCAAATGATACTGGCCCGAGAAATCGACCTCATCAATCCGCAGGGGGCTATTGTTTTTCAACGCCATTCCGGGTAAGGATTTGTCTACAGGGTAGGTGATCTCATTCAGTCGTTGGGTGTCAGCGTAGCCGGATGCCGCCTTAGGAACCAATCCCTCCATCTCCGCATCCCACATGACTATGGCTGCAGCGTCCGCTTCAGGCACGATTAGCCTGGCGCTATCCACCAGTGCCTGGAGAATGCTGCCGGGGTCAAGGCTGCTGACCTGCCGGCTAAACGACAATAAGTGGTTTACTTCCTGTAGCCTGCGTTTAGTCTCCGCCAGTGATCCCGCGTTTTGTAAGGCGATCCCGGCCTGGCGGGCTAGCAGGTCAAATGCCTGTTCGTCCGCAGTTGAAAAGGGAAGTTGAGGGGATTGGCTGATACCCAGCACGGCCACCTCAGGCCGGTGGTTGCTGGAAACGGGCAGGCAGATTATGGATCGAGCCTGGAGTGCCTGAATTAGAGGAGCTGTCTGCCAAAACAAACTCTCACGGACGTCCGGCACCAGAACCATTTCGTTGTGCAGCAGGCTATGCTGCAATGGATTCCGCTGTCCAAGGAGGACGCCAGGATTGACATTTGGCGGCACCGGTCCCAGGCAGCAGGTGAGTTGAATCCCGCCCGGATCAGCCTCGGCAACCAGCACGAACTCCATATCCATTTGGGTAAACAGCTGTTTCGCCAAGGACGAGAGCACTTCAGACCGTTCTGCATACCGATTAATTCTCTCAGCGATTTTCAAACAAGCGCGCATTCGGGTGATGGCTTGTCCAGTTTCGCCGAAGAGGTACTTGTGATCTGGAATCGCATCAGATGGAATTAATTCGCCTTCCGCAGCGGGAGCGAACTGTTTACCTTCGATAAATACGGGTGATGTATGCCCCGCGAGTTCCAAAACATCAGACTTCTGGCAGGACTCAATGATTAGACTTATCTGCCTGGCGAAAAGTTGCAGCGCATCGATCGTCGCCCTGTCGGGCCTGAGCCCATCGCGGGGATCGTCCACGCTAATCAAACCCAGCGGTCCGCCTGACGGATCGAACATTGGAAGGAGCAGAATGTCTTCGGGGTGCCAGGTGCCGCCATCCGTGTGTTTATCCTCGAGCGGCATGGGGACGTAAACATGCACATCCGGTGGCACCACCGGCATCTTTTCATGTGGAATGAAATAGGCACCGGCGATATTGAAATCGTCCCTGAGCAACTCTCTGACGCCGTCCCAAACCGGTAATTTCGAGAACAGCGCGGTTGTATCGGTCAGCGAGAGGCCCGCAGCGGCGACGCGCTGCAGGCGATCATGCTGGGCGTCGTAAACGCTGATGAGCACTTTCTGGAACGGCGTGGTCTCCTGAATGCTCTGCGCCATCATTCTCAGCGAATGATCCAGCGGCAGGCCGGCTCGCAAGCTACGCGTAGCCTTCAGCAAGCCCTCGAGGGTCTCTACCCGCCGATTGAGCAGAGTACTCTTCTGAATTTGTTCCTGATACCGCAAAGCGCTGCCCAAGGCGCTGGCTGCCTGAGCTGATAGCGCCTGAGCGATATCGATTGAACCCGAGTCAAACCGGCCCGGTTCCGTGGCGTGAAGTTGGATCAGCCCGGCAGTACGTTCCTGGTACAGAATGGGTACCAGAAGCGCTGACCGGACGGATGGATGTGGCGGTTGTAATGGAAAGATGTCCTCGGTGTCCATTGGATAGCGGGATCGATCGGCCTGTTCGAAGTCCTGGATGATGATGGCGTTATCGGTTTCGGCCACCATGCTCTCCAGGGAATGCGATGGAATAGCGAGGTCGTCACCAACCTGCAAAATGATCTTGGGAGCATGACCATTTGAGGCCGGCTGATTGAATAGCAGAATCATCCCGCAGTCGGCCGAGGTGGCCTTGATGGCCTCGGCGTAGACACGTTTTAACAGGTAATCCAAATCCGAGGAGGCATTCAGTTCGCGGCTGATACGCGTGAGAGCTGTGAGCTGTTTGACCCGCTGTTTAAGATTTTCATCCGTCTGGGTGGCGAGATTTGATCGTTCAATGGCTCCGGCCAGCTGGCCAGCAGCGGTCGCCAAGGTTTGGACATCACTGTGTCCAAAGAAGTCCGCTGCGTGGCTGCCAAACATCATTTCGCCGATGCCGTGATTGCGAACTACCAGGGGGACATCAATGGCGGATTTGATTTCCAATTGTTCAATCAAGGGCTTGTAGAATGGCAGAATGCGCTCATCCTGTCCCGCGTCCCGTGTTATGAATGTCTGCTGGCTTCCCGTAACGGTAAGATGGAATTGAGCCTCATGGACGGAGAGCCTGGAAAGCTGCCTGGCCGTTTGCTGGGAGACACCAAGGAGGGACTCCGTGTGCAATCGCAGGTCGCCGCTGCTTTCTTCCAAGAGAAAAATTGCTGCCGCGTCTGCCCCGACCAAACGCGCCAATTCCTGCAGCGACCACTTCAAGATTTCATCTTTCGTGGCAATTGAACTGGCCAGGCTTGCAATGCGGCGCAAAGATTCGGCGCGCTGCGCTCGCCTCTCCGACCGCCTGAATAAGGTCGCGTTCTCGATAATCAGGGCAGAGTGACCCGCGACGATGGCGAGCAGGCGCATGTCCTCTTGATGAAAGGGTGCTCCATCGCGCTTATTTGCGACAAGCAGATAGCCCAAGTTTCGTTCGGAGGCATTCAGCGGTACCAAGACGGTTTCACGCATGCCTGAAGCCACGGCGTGGTGTTCCAGACCAAGCGCCTGCAGTTGCAGGTCCTCAGGCGCATTCGGTGCAATGATAACCTCCTGGGCAGCCCAGATCGCTTCCGTGGCGCTGTCGGGGAGAATGGGGACCTGGTAGAGGTCTACAAACTCGGGTGGAAGGCCCAAGAAGGGAGCCCGGGCTTTTAATAGCCAGCGTGATTCATCGAAAATCAAGAATCCGAGAATTTCGACGTCTACCAAAGGATCAAGCGCTTCTACAAGGCGCGGGTATAAGTCTTGCTCCTCGGGAAGGGCGCAGCTGGCTTGCGCCAATTGGGCGAGCCCGGCCAATTCTTTTGCACGACGCTGTTCTTCCTGGTAGATCAATGCATTATGCAAGGCACCAGCTGCCTGACCAGCAATAAGCTTGAGCAGGTCTAAATCATCTTGGGTGAATGCGCGCGGCGAGGTTGACCCCAATTCAAGGGTGCCGATCAGGTCCCCGGCGATCAGGAGCGGAAATCCGGCATAGGATTGCAGAGGGTATTTTTGCAGGTTCGTTTGGGGGCGAGCCTTTTGAGGATCGTCGCGGCTGGGGATATAAAGGGGAACTCGTTCGCTGATCAGGTAACCTGAATAACCGGTTTCTGAGGTGTATCGCTCGCCGGTCTTTTCGACCTTCCTCTCCGAACCGGGGAGCCCGAAAAGACGATGCGGCACAAGGTGCCCTTCTTTCTCATTCCAGATGTTCACCTCGGCGTAATCGGCAGGGACGAGCCGCTCGATGTTCTCCAGAATCGTTTCTATGGTGCTCGCCAGATCCAGATTCGAGGCCATCGCCTGACTTAACTCGGTGAAGACTTGGAGGTATGCCCGGGAGGATGCGCCGAGAGCAGCTTTTTCAGAGGTAGCGGCACGCTCCTGCCCGCTCGGGTCACCTGCAAATTGGAGGCGTTGCAGGGAGACAACCATTCCTTCATCCGGATAGTTCGGGATTAAATATGAAATTCCCTGAACCAGCCTACCATTCAGAGAAAAGCAAGTCTGCCCCTCTTGTGCGCATAGATTTAGGAAGGCTTCACTGGGGTCCGTTTCTCGAGCCATGCTCTCCAAATCCACTTTTTCATCTTGTAGATCAAACCATTCGTTCGCCCGATGGTTCGAATACATAACGCGCCCGCCCCGATCGATCAGGATTACCGCACGATCATGAGCGGGAAGATCAATGGGCAAAGGGATTTGCACAGAGGCGCTCAAGTCCGGTTTCACCCGTTTCACGGCGCCCAGGGAGACCGCGGTCAAGATGAGAACTGCCACGCCGAGGATGAGGGAGCCTATTCCTAGAGCGAGCGGGCTGAGCTCAAACATAATCAGCGAACTATTAGCGGGTCTGCCAGTCCCAAGGGGCGTTCTTTAGGTGCGTGCCTCAATGGGTTACCACGCTGGAGGAATCCCGGCGCCGCGCCTCAGCGGCTTGCTCGGTGATCTCCCGGATGTCCGCAAACTGGTATGCGGCAGGCGTAACCGTCCCGATTGCCATGCTCATCAAGGGAATGGGTTTTTTATCAACATCCTCCTCGATGGACTGGATATATCCCCGTTCACGATCCACAAAGCTATAGTGGGCGAGCACTTCCTCGTCGAATCGAGACTTCAGGACGCTGCGAACATCCGGGGCGGCTTTTTCTGTGGTCACGATCACAAAATTGTCCCCTCCAGCGTGACCAATGAAATCGTTCAAGGTGCCGTATTGGTCTACGACCTCAGCCATCAACATGGCTGTGAAGCGGAGTACATCGTGGCCGGCCACGAAACCATATACCTCCTTGAATGGTTCGAAGTGGTTGAGGCGGATATCCATAAAAGCCCAGCTCTGCTCTCGAATAACTTGTCGCAGCTGTTCTTCGATCAACTTACCTGAGGGCAGGCCGGAACGAGGATCAGTAAGGCTCTCCCGTTCAGCCCTCGTGATGGCGTTCTGGACACGCAGCTTGAGCTCTTCGATATCAAATGGTTTCGTGATGTAATCGTCCGCTCCCAGCTCGAGGCCTTGCAGCTTGTCGCTGCGCTCATCTTTCTGAGTAAGGAAAATCACAGGGATATGACTGGTTCTGGTGTTAGTACGCAGAATACGGCAGACTTCGTAGCCATCCAAATCTGGCAGCATGATGTCCAGCACGATTAAGTGAGGCATTTGCTGGCGTGTCTTTTCCAGCGCGTCAGAGCCACGCGGCGCGATGTCTACATCGTAATTCAGGCCGCTGAAGTAGATCTGCAGCATGTTGGAGATGTCGAAGTCATCTTCTACGATCAAAAGTCTGGCTTTTCCCATAACAGCCTCCGGGGATTGTTTGTTGCGGATACTTGTAGCTTTGCCTGGGCGCGCTGGCGGATCCGGGCAATCTGTCCTGCTGTGACTGGTTTTTCGAATGAACGAAAGCCACTCAGACGAAAACCATGCTTCTCGGCCATGGCTGTGATTTCGTCAACCCGGGCACGAGAAATTTCTTTACCCAGCGTGTAGTCTTCAAAACGGCCCTCCAGGGTAAGCGCCATGGTCTCAGCCATGCAGGCGTAAGCCTGGCCTCCCGGTAATCCGAAATCGAAGCCGAAATCGACGGCGCCGGGCACTTCAACTGTACCGCCATCAATTACCAGCACATCCTGGCGAGCTTCCGCCACCTTTGAGGATACATCCCGCGGCCGAGCCACGTCGCAAATTACGCTGCCCGGTCGAAGGTCCTCGGGTTGGATGATGGCGCCTTTTGAGCTGGTGGCGGCCAGGGTCAGATCCACGTCTGGGAGAACGCTGGTGGATGTACTGGTGAAAATGCGTACCCCCGGGTTGTTTGGCTGTAATTCGCGACGCAGCCGCTCAAGTTTTTCCGGCCGGCGGCCGATCAAGTAAAGCCGGGATACATCATTGGCGAGCAGTTCACAGCAAATTCTGCCGATGGCGCCGGTGGCGCCGACCACTGCTGCAGCCGCCATTTCAAGCGGAATTTCCATGATGCGGGCCGCTTTCCGGATGGCCTGCACGGCTACCGAGACGGTGTAGGCATCTCCGGTGGTGACCGGGATGTCCAGCGCTCTGGCGATGCTGATTCCTGCATCGCCCACGACGGAGGTGAACGCGCCCAGCCCAAGAATCTTGGCGCCAAGTCGCTCCGCCATTTGCCCGGTTTGGATGATTTTCCGGTAGACTCTTTCCTCAGGGAGTCCGAGCATGCGGTCGGGTGTCAGGGGGCAGGCCAGGAACCATCCTTTGATTTGCTTTTCAGTGGCCGCGGATTTTATGCCCTGAATCTCAGAAATATAAACCGGCGGAAAAAAGGCGGAGAAAAAGGAGATCTGTCGTTCGTTGAGCAGCTTTCCCAAAAGCGGAAATTTCCTGCTCACATCCCGTTTAGGATCGATTGGATGGATGATAAAGGCAAATGAGTCCATGATCACCAGGTCTCCCAAACCTCCTCATGAAGGCGAGGGTAAAGACGCTCGTGGAGGCTTGCGTTTTCAAGCCCATGATGGTCGCTGTCCTCGTAACGAATGTCCCGATCGATAACCCGGCGTTCAGGCGACGCGAAAAGGACCGTATCCGATTCAATCGTGCGGGCAGGGAAAATAATCATTCCAGAGCCTATGCGGCAATTGTGACCAACGCATCCACCGAGAACGGGTCGATTGGCAATCTCAAGCTGTTCGTCTCCATCCAGAGCACGAATCGGATTAGGGATCAAGTTGAAATCCGTGAAAGTGGTTCCCGCGCCAATAAACGTGTTTCTTCCGATCACGCACATCTGGAGGCAGGTGTTTTGGGCCACCATGCTGTTATCCATCAGGCTGGTCATGAATAGCGAGGCCCGGAAGGGGAGAAATGCACCATCGCCGACCACCGATAGCATGAGCTGGCAATCCTGGGAGATATTCACGTTACTGCCAATGATGCAGTTTTCGATGACCACACCGGCATTGATGGTTACATTGTCTCCAATGATAGCCGGCCCATGGATGACTGCTCGGGGGTCGATCACGCAGTTACGGCCGACCTTAACTAATTCCGAGGATTCCAATACCTGTTTGCCTTCGTATAAGGCTTTTCCCAAGATCTGAAGCTTGAAGAACGGATCGTGCGCCAGTCGGGCCTCAAACCGGGCGCCCCGATTAAATACTCCGAAAACAATGTCAGCGATAAAAACGTGTACCCAAGTATCGATCGCGATCATGCTACGGAGCGGGACCTGGAAGACCAAATCGCCCTTTTGCGTAGCCATGTAATGGGGCACGTGGTAATATCCCACTTCTCGAGCACCCAGGTCGATGACCAGCGGCTCTGCATTCTCCTGGGGTCCATTGGGGTAGTACCACATGTCGGCCAGATAAAGATTGCCGGATTTCATATAGGAGTTAGAGAGAGGCAAAGCGTGTTCTGTGAAAGCGGCATCCTCAATGGAGAAGGCTGCCCGGCAGGCGTGCCGGCGGCGCCGGGCTTCGCTGAGAAAGGTTTCGAAGTAATATTGGTCGAAGTACAGGTTGTCGCGGTAAACAACACAAGCTTTATCCGTGGCCGGCAGCGGGGCACCTACCGGTATTTCGATCTCACCTTCGGTAAAGGGTGCCAGGATGTCTCTCTGAGCCAACCAGAGAGGTTTGTTCTGAATACGCAAGTCTCGCGCCCGCTCGTTAAACGGATGCAGATACCTAAGGTCTTGAAGGATAATTTTCAACATATCGATCTTGTACCAGAGTGTAGAGCGGCGCTCGCTCGCTGTCCAGGAAACCCTTCAGGGTTGACTTGAATTCCTCCGGTTCATCCAGCATGATGAAATGGCCAGCGTCAGCAAATTGGGCTATGCGGGCATGGGGAATACCTGCCAGCAGCGGTTGCCACTGATTAGGATGAACGATAACATCGCGTTTGCCGAACATGCCCATCACCGGGACATCAACATGATTCAGCAATGGCCGCAAATCCGTCTGCCTCAATGATGCTATGCTCAACAGAAAGGATTCCAGCGTCGTTCGAGACAGATCCTTGGAAATCATCTCTGGCCAGCGCGGGTCAAACGTGATCAGCGGTGCGGCCAGATGGATACCCAACTTCAGCAAGGGCATCAGGCTATAGACCATGAACGCAATTGGATGGTAACCGGCCAGCTTGAGCGTAAAAGCGAGAGAGGAGCCGTGAATCGGGGAGCCAATCACAACGACCTGGCTGACCCGGTGAGGGTACTTAATGGCTACGGACAGACTCACGGTTCCGCCCATGCTATGTCCGACCAAGGGCGCCGTGGCGATTCCCAAGCGCTCCATAAACTGATCTACCAGATCTACGAAGTCCTGGACGGCGTAAGAGTCCAGGTTCTTGCCTGACTCTCCAAAGCCCCAAAAGTCCAGCGCATAGGTCCGATACTGGCGCCCAAGATATGCCATCGTGTCTTGCCACAAACCCCAGGAGCCCAACCAGCCATGCAGAAGGAGTACTGGACGGCCGCGTCCGAAAGCTTCATAATGTACAATTCCTTGATCGGTGGTTATGGATGACACGGTAATTGATGGGGTTGGCAGCGGGAGGTCATTCTTCTCACCTATCGATCGGCTGCTTCTATTTCTTCGAGTATGCTGTAGAGAAGTTCCAGCAGGACACTTTTAACACTTTCTTTATCGTGGGCGACACAATTGACCAATTTCGTGTGCTGATTCAACCGCAGGGCAATACGAATATCATCCAGTTCCCAGGCATCTTCGCAATCCTGCTTGTTGGCTGCCACCACGTAGGGTGTTGGCGCGTATGCACGAAAAGTCTCCAAGATACCCCGCGCTTCTCGAAAAGTCTCAGGCCGGGTGCTATCAACCATAACGATGAAGCCCAGCATGCCTTCAGACAGGATCTCCCACATGAAATCGAAACGTTTTTGGCCAGGGGTGCCGAACAAGTAAAGCACCAGGTCATCGTCGACTGTGATGCGGCCGAAGTCCATCGCCACCGTGGTTGTGTCCTTTATTCGTTCGATCTCTGACGAAATCTTGCGCTCAGTAGATACGACGTCAATTTCGCTGACAGAGCTGATAAATTCGGTCTTGCCCGCATTGAAAGGACCAGTGATGACCATTTTTACTGTTTGCATGAGCTGCTGTCCTTATACCTAGAGCGATCGAATCCGAGTGATAATGCGGTTTACGAGCGATTTTCGTTCTTTTTTGCTGCCTGCAATGGTGGATACCGGCAAACCGGCGGGCTTTGGTGCGGGCCTGGGTGCCCCTTCTGGACGGACAATCTCAACCAGGCCGGCTTGCAGCAAGGCATAGGCTGTTCGGCGGATCTGTAGATCGTTCATTTTGGTTGCGCGCGCTATTTGGCGCATTGTGTTCTTGGGATTGATGTACGATACGACTCTCCATTCCTCGACGCTCAAGTTGACCTTGCGGATGTTGGTGCCTGGACGGTCTGCGAATTTCAGCGCCATATCCAAACTTGGGATTTCATCTTGGAGCTGGTCCCACTCGTGCATTCGCCGAGAACCCTCGATGATGAGATTTTCCAGATCGAGACGGACGGCGATTTTGTCATTCGGAGGCAGAGCCTCGTTTTCAAACAGGAAAGCCCCCTGTTCCCAAGTAAACAGCCGGTTGACGATGCTCACAGAATGATTTTGCAGGCAGTTCAATACGTCTTGCCGGGTAATATAGTTGGCATTAATTAACAACAAGCCCAGTTCTTTATCGCTGATATTCCCGGCGCGCTCCTGAATGATCCGGCGCTGGTTGGCAGCCAGTTTTTTGGCCTGATACAAGATCGTGGCCAAACCAGTATCTTCCAAACCGACTTGGGCGTAAGCCAATTTACCCTCACGGAAGTAAACCTGGGCCGTCTCGTCCGGTCCTTCGACAACCAGCTTCCCGCTCTTGTGGGCAAGGTTTATTAGATTAAGCAGTTGTGCGATCGTAAAATCGCGTAAATTGCCCTTTAATGCCATACAGCCTCGAAAATAAGGTAAGATTCAGTGTAAGGTCCGGAAAAAGCTGGCAGGCTGCCGGTCCAAATCCGTTTTCTTGAGTGCAGAAGATTATAATGGTTGGCCCATTGAGCGTCAATTTAGGGCCTCGCCAGCATAAGCATGCGCAAAGCCGTTTACTTGACACGCCCATGGCTAACGTTTATAATCCTCACGCTGTGATCCTCGGTAGCTCAATTCGGCAGAGCGGGCGGCTGTTAACCGCTAGGTTCCAGGTTCGAGTCCTGGCCGAGGAGCCTGAAGACAAAAAGCCGGGGTATTGGCAGGGTCTTCAGCCCTTCAATACCCCTGATTTTATCCTGACCTGATGTAATCCGAAGTAACAAATACGTAAGGACGCATCCTAGCGTGGATGCGTCCTTATGTTTTGCAGAATTGTTATGGGTTCCAGCCAACCAAATAGGAAGCTTTCTCAGGACTCTTTCGTTTCGCTGGTAGACTCGCTGGCTGGCGTTTTGCTTTCACCTTTTTCCGACTTGGAGCTCCCGTTTGACCAGCTTGTTCCAGAGGGAGAGCGGTTGTCGGTAGCGTAGAAGCCGGAACCTTTAAAGACAATACCAACCGGCGTGTAGACCTTGCGCAGGGCCTTCTTGGAACATTCTGGACAGCGGGTTAGCGGAGGATCGGTAAACTTTTGTTGGCGTTCAAAGCGAACTCCACAATTATCACATTGATACGTATAGATAGGCATACAAAACCTCGATTTTGCTGAGGAGAAAATTTATCCGGATTAGGCTATTATAGCGCGCCTGCAGCGACTTCGCAAGCGTTTTTGAAGCCATGAGCCAGAATGTTAACATACTTTTTACCCTAATGCGGCTCTTGATGTTCGATCTGGAGGGGGAGGGTAAAATTGAAGACGCTGCCGCCATCAGGGCGCGGTTCAAACCAAATGCGTCCACCATGAGACTCTATAGCGAGACGGCAATACATCAGTCCGAGGCCGGAACCCTTTCGCCGGCCGCTCTGGCCAGGCACCCGGATAAACCGGTCGAAGACTTTGGCTCGAAATTCCTCGGGTATCCCAGGCCCGGTATCACTGACCTGTACCTGCACTGTCCCTTGATCTGCCAGCCAGGCCGTCACCCCGATCTGTCCGCCGCCTGGGGTAAACTTCACCGCGTTGTCGATGAGGTTGGTCAAGACTCTCAAGAGTTTACCTTGATCGGCGCTCACCAAAGGCAGACCAGCAGGCACCTCATTTCGCAACAAGATGCCGAACTCGTTAGCCTGCATTATAAAATCGTCCAGAGATTGGGCGACTAATTTTTTCAGGTCTACTGGCGCGTAATTCAGGGATAGGGTGTTGGACTGAAATCTGGCAATATCCAGCAAAGACTCGACCATGTCCAGCACACGTTGTGCGCTGCGGCGGGCGATGCGGATGGCCTGACTGGCCAATTCACTTTCATTTTTAATTGGGGACGAATCTTCGATCACATCTATCGCGCTGACCACCGCGCTTATCGGCGAACGGAGATCATGCACGAGAGTCTCCAATTGTAGGGCGCGCCGCTGAACATTTTCGTAGAGCAACGCGTTTTCAATGGCCACGCTCACCTGTCCGGAGAGGATGGTCAACAGTTCGATGTCGGCTGAGGTGAATTCAACCCGATCGGAGAGAGAAAAAAGTGCCAGGCAGCCGATAATTCGCGCTGGTGAAACCAACGGGACACCCATCCAGGCAAAGGGCGCATCTTCTCCTGAGGGCAGCCCGATGCGAAACAGCTCTTCTCTGGCATGATGCCCAAGCAAGAGCGGCGTCCCCTGCTGAATGACTCGGTCGGTCAGCCGGTCCATCAAAGGACGGCGAGGCCACTCCTGACGCCGCCCGTTCTTCACTGCCAGCGGGTACCAAATCTGTTCATCTTCAGGATCCAATAGAGCGACGTAAAAGTTATCCACTTTCAGAAGCTCGGTCACCTGGGTGTGGATGACTGCGAGCAAGCTATCCATTTCCAGGTTAGAGCGCAGTGTGCGGCTGATGTAGTTCAATGCGGAGAGATCCTGCACCCGCCTGTCCATTTCTTTGCGAAGCGAGTTGCCACGGAAAAGCAAGATCTCCAGAATGATGCTTAACCCGCCGATCCACAACATCGCGCCAGCCTCAAGAGTCTGGTGTGCTATCACGATCGGAATCAGGAATGGCAACGGCAGCAACTCCATCAGGGCGATGCTCCCCCCTCTAGCGTGTGCGAAAATCCCCTGAAACCCGTTATGCAATCCGACATGAGCCAGATAGAGCCCTGCATGGAATGCCGCGAATAGCAGGCTGGCAACCAGCACTGATTCCCAGGCGGCCTGATTTCCTGCTTCCGCCGGGGCAGGGCCGCCTGCGAGCGGAATTAAGGTGAATGAGACTACCAGTGGGACCGTATTCAATCCGAAAGTGAATGGATAATAGAGGCGGGTGGTTTTACGCGGCAAGGCGCCTTTACCAGCGTCCAGGAGGACCGCTACCAATCCTGCCCCAAGCACGCCCAGGGCAGTAGCCCAAGCGGCCATTGTAGGTCCAACCAGCAGACCACCGCCTAAGACTGGAATGTGGGCCAGGCTGGCTTGATGGTTGATTAAATCCAGGGGGAATTGCAATAGAATAATGATGCAAACGGCCAGCAGTAGGGCCGGGCCTACTCTGCTGGGATCAGGCGGGATCCTCACCGTGGTGTAGAACAGTAATCCAACACCGGCCAACGCGACCGATAAGCCGTATATCTCGGACCAGGACCTGCCAGAGGTTTTCATTGCTCACGATCTAGTGGCGGCGCGTGCGGATGGGATGGGCGTAAGGCTCGGTCGGGAGATCTCGCCAATCAAGGGTGGGGGTTTCATTGCTCACGATCTAGTGACGGCGCGTGCGGACGGGATGGGGGTATGGCTCGGTCGGGAGAGCTCGCCAATCAGGGGTGGGGGTAGAGGTGTTCGTGGAGGTTGGCGTGGGCGTGGCTGTCCCGGTAGCGGTTGGCGTCGGGGAGGGGGTGAGAGCAAGCAATTTATTCTCCACCTCGATCGTCCACTTTTCGGGCGCCGACCCGGCTGGCAGCTCCAGTAAAGCCTGCCAATCTCCCGCGGCACCGAGGTAATTGCCAACATCTTCAAAGATCTTGGCCCGCCAGTAATAAACTTGCGCCAACTGCTCATCGGTGGAGGCCAAATCTTCGCTGCTTTTGAACTGGCGAACAGCGTCATTTATCCGGCCCGCCATCCACAGGGCCCGGCCCATGCCAAAGCTAGCCTGGAAGGAATCGGGCTGCAAGCGGCGAGCTTCGAAGAAATCGTTCACTGCCAACTGCCCCTCGTCTTGCGCCAGGTAGACCGAGCCTCGATTTAGGTAAGCCTCTAGCGAGTCTTCGTCCAATTCAATGGCCCTGTCAAGCGCTTCCAAGGCCTTTTCGAACTTACCTTGTTCAAAGAAAGCCTCGCCGAGTAACGACCATGCCACAGGATCCTGCTTTTCGTAGAGCACAAAGGTGTCCAGCAGGTCGATGCCCTTGTTCGCATCTCCGAGCTGAATATACGCTTCCGCCAGGGTTAGATATGCCGGCAGGAGTGTCTGATCCAGATCATGGGCTTGCTGAGCCGATTCTAAAGCGCTTTCAGTCTGTCCGAGGTCGAGGTATGCTTGGGCCCGGTACAAGTAAAGCATGGGTGACTCGGGAAGCAATTCAGCCAATGAATCCAAATCCTGCATGGCGGCTTGCGGGTCACCATGCCTTAATAAATAAGCCGCTCTTTCCAGGTACGCATCGGCCAGGCCCGGATCGTCTGTGATCGCTTTGGTCAAGTCTTCTTCCACGATTGCATCTGGATCTTGAACAAGGTGGACACGCGCCCGGCCCAGAAAGGCTGGAGCAAAGTTCGGATTGATCTGAATGGCCATCTCATAAGCTTCCAAGGCTTTGTCCAATTCGCCTATCAAGCGATAGGCTTCGCCTATGTAATAGTGCGTATCCGGGGCATCGGGTTCGACCTCGGCCGCCTGCTGCATGAATTGTAGCATTGAACTCAGATCACCGGAGTGAAAGGCGCGTATGCCGGCTCGAAAAGCTTCACTGATGGGATGGGGCGTTTCGATGTAAAGTGGAGTGGGGGTGTAAGTGGCCTCCAACAGCATCCAGAGCGGTGTTGGGCCGGTAAAGGTCGGGGTAGCCGTCTTCGACCATGGCGTGTTGGTGGGCAGCAAAGTCGCGGTGGGCCTGGGGGTCCTGGGTCTCGGGGTGATGGTCAATTTGACTGCCAAGGCTCCGGCGCGGCTACGTGTGCCAAAGATCCCCAAGAACAAGAGGCTAATCAACACGATTCCCGCCCCAAGGAAACCCCAGGTGCGCCGGTTCACATTGGACAAGATCAGCCGGAAATTCGTGGTGTTCGCAAACTCGTTTTCGATCACTGACCATTTTCGATGAACCGGTGGAACCGGTCTGAGGTCTTCGGGCGGTGACAGCGCCCCCATCAGCACCAGGCCTCGGCGGGCACTCCGATTTCCTGGCTCGAGGCGTAAGACATTCTGCAAGCAATAGCGCCGCTCCTTCGGCGTATCCACGACCGAACTCATCCACAGCCAATAAGTGGGATTCGCCTGGTCGGCGCGCAGCAGGCGGGTGAACAGGTCCCTGGCCCGCTGGCGCTGCCCCCTCGATATAGCATCAATCGCCTCTTGCAGCATTACGTCTTCGGCCATCTGATTCCTCAAACTGAGTTTAGCACAGGCGAATGCGGGGCACAAGTTTAGAAGGGGCACCTGTAAAAACTGTAAGTTCCCTCCGGCCGAGTATAATTGCCACTATGTGTGGCACCAAAAGAGACTGTGTGAAAACCGGTGTGGGAGGAGGCGGATTTGCGGGGATGGTGATCCTCGTGTTTCTGCTGGTAACCACGGCTTGTGCCGAGACTTCTTCACCTGCCACCACAACGCCAACGGCAACGCGCCAACTGACCCCTTACTGGTCCCCAACACCCAGCAATACGCTGGCGTCGAAATCGATCCAGATTAACAGCCCAACTCCACCGCCAACGCCTACTCCCACTCCGGTTACCTATCAGGTAACAAAAGGGGATACCATGCTTGGAATCGCGCTACGCTTTGGAGTCAGCCTGGAGGATTTGCTGGCAGCCAATCCCGAAGTTGACCCTCGATTTCTTTCAGTTGGCGCGACCTTGGTTATTCCTCTAAAAGTAGAAGAGACTGCAGTCCTTATAACGCCGACTCCCCCGGCCGTTGGGCTGGAGTCCCCAACTTGCTACGAGACCGCAGATACGGGTGCATGGTGCTTTCTTCTGGTCGAGAACACGCAATCCTACGCCTTGGAAAATATTTCCGCCTGGCTCAATCTGTATTCTTCCGAGGGTGAAAACATCCGGGGAGAGATGGGCATTACTCCGCTGAATTTACTGCCGGCAGAGAAATCCATGCCGGTGGCCGTTTTTTTCGCTCCGCCGGTGCCTGAAGATTTCTCAGCAAACGGGGACCGATTCACGGCGTTGGCTGTGTCTAAAAAGGACGAGCGTTATCTTAATGTTTCAGTTACGGTTGACCAGGTTGAGATTGGTCCCACAGGCTTGGAAGGCAGAATTCGAGGGGTAATTGAACTGCCCAAAAAGAGCCCGCCGGCCAACCTGCTCTGGCTTGTTGCGGTAGCTTATGATGACGACGGGAAAGTGGCCGGCCTTCGCAAGTGGGAGGCAGCCGGAAATGAAGATGGGGATGACGCTAAATACGTACTCAATAGCGGGGAAAGCCTGCCCTTTGAGTTCGTCGTTTACAGCCTCGGCCCGGAGATTAAACGTGTGGAAGTTCTGGTGGAGGCAC
>DASQQR010000017.1:0-14839 GCA_035643335.1 Anaerolineales bacterium | reverse complement strand
CTGGTGCAAATACGCGAAGTAGGGGTGGTTCCTATCCGCCTGGGTGAGGCTGATTGTAATTGATGGGCTGCCTGCAGATTGAATGAAATACTGTGCGCCGCGCTCCTCCAGCCTCTTTATCAGATCGATAGGCTCGGTGAGATCAATGACTGGCGAGTCCGGCCCCGCCGTGCCGAAGCCGCCGGGAAATCCTTCCCATACCGAAATCTTTGATCCGATCAGGAAGTTTTCGTCTGGGATCGCTTTCCGAATTCGCTCATACAGGTCCAGAGCAAATCGCCGCCGGTTCTCCCATTTTCCACCGTACTTCCATTTACGGGTGTTGTATGGGCGGAGGATCTGGGATCCCAAATAGCCGTGACAGAACTTCATATCGATCCCATCAGCGCCGGCGTCATAGGTGATCCTGGCAGCCAAAACGAAGTCATCCATAATCTTTTCAAACTCGTCCTCGGTGAAAACATCCGCTCTGAAACCTGGCAGCGGCTTCACCGATAATCGTTTTGAAAATTCAGGGCTGCTCAACTCCCCAGAGTGGGTTAATTGGAAGATGAAAATCGTCTTCGGATTCACTTCTCGCAGATGTCCAACAAACTCAGTCAATGCCGGAAGGTTTTGGGGCATGATGAACAGCTGGTTCAGCCGCGAGCGGTTCTTATCGGTGATGGTGATGGCCTCAAGGCTAACCATGCCGGCTTCCCCGCTAAACAAGTTCTCGTATCGCTTATAAGTCAGACCGGTAGGATTGCCCTCTGGATCAGCGTCGCAGCATTCCATTGGCTGGCTGAAAAAGCGGTTCTGGGAGGTATGAGTACCAATCTTGACCGGCGAAAGCAGGATCTCTCTTTGGTCCATTTGCGGTTATCTCCTGTGATGTCATTAGCGAGCTTATTGGAGGTGGCTCCGATGTATGGTTTCTGATAAACTCAGATGCTGTCCATATTGCTATGGGCAGCATCCTGATCCTCTTTACAGCACTTCCATTTGGGTGATATCGGGGGAAACGAAAACCTTGAACAAGCTGGGATCTCTGCGAAGCTCGTGCAGTGCCCAATCCAGATCTTCCAGCGGGATCTTCAACGAGAACAGTGGTTTGGGGTCGATCCGGCCAGTGGAGATGAGAGTCATGGCATCTGGCCAGTCACTACCCACACCTGCGCAGGAACCGGTGACTTTCTTCTCGCCCAGCACAAATTCAAACGGGCGGATGCCCATCGCATCCTGTTCTCCGGCGATGCCGAATGCCGAAAGAGTGCCACCACGCCGCAGCATGGCAAACGCCTGCTCATAGGTTTTGGCCGTACCGACTGCTTCGATCACATAATCGGCGCCCCGACCAGCGGTGAGTTTCATCACTTCCTCAACCGGGTCATCGACATCGTCAATATGGATAGCGCAATCCGCGCCCATATCTCTGGCGATTTGCAGACGCTTGCGGTTTTTCCCGAAGATAATGACAGGTGCGCAAGCCCGCAAGACTGCCATTCGGGCGTGCAGAACGCCCAGGCCGTCGCCAATGATAACAACGCTGCTGCCCAGGTGAGCGCCCATGGCTTTGGCGGCGTGTATGACACACGAGACAGGTTCGATGAACGCGCCCTCCTCGAAGCTTAAGTTGTCGGGAAGGATATGGGCCTGCGCGGCGGGAGCTTTTACATATTCGGCGAAGGTTCCATCCGTGTGGATGCCAAGCTGGGTAAAACGATCACACAGCAGTTTTTCGCCGCGGATGCAATAAAAGCAAGTTCCGCAACTCATGTTAATGTCGGCGGTAACCCGGTCGCCTACTTTCAAGCCCTTGACGTTCGTTCCAAGTTTAGCAATCACGCCCGAGAATTCATGCCCGGGGATCATGGGCAGTTTATCTGCGGAATACCACCCGTTGTAAATACTCCAGTCGGTACCGCAAATGCCGGTGTATTTAACTTTGATGAGCACCTCATCGTCGCTGATCTGGGGCACAGGTACTTGTTTGACCTTGATTTCGCCCACTTTCTCAAAAACGGCTGCCTTCATCATGTCGGCCATCTTAGTTACTCCTTGATCAAGAATTCGTGGTATCTTCTCAAAAATTGGGGGGGTGGGTGTTTGTTGGAGCGGGCGTCGCTGCGCTTATAGCCGCTCCAACAAACACCCACCCCTTCCTATTGAGAAGTTACAATTCGTGGTTATGCGAAGAGAACATCGTGCCGGCCTTCGTAAGGCTCTTCGATCATCAGAGGTTTTAAATAGGCGATCGTCTTGGTGATGCCATCGTGCCGACTCATGGTCACATCTTCGTGCTCATAAGACATAACGTAATCGTAGCCAATCAGCGAAAGCTCGGTGATCACCTTCTTCCAGGGTACTGAACCCCAGCCCGGGATCCTGAACCGGAAGCCGCGATCAAGACGCTGCCAGTCGCCTTGGGGGATGACACCGGAGCGATGAAGATTGTGCGTAACCAGTTCGCCATCTTTAGCGTGAACGTGGAAGATGCGGTCAGCCAGAGCATCAATGAAGGTCTCCACATCAATGCCAAGATAGATCAGGTTGGCGGGGTCGAAGTTGAAACCAAACTCCTGGCGACTACCCATGAGTTCGACGGCCCGAAGCGCGGTCTCCACGTTGTATGCTAATTCGTTGGGGTGGGGTTCGTGGGCAAATTTAACGCCGTATTCGCCAAATTTATCCAGGATTTTCCCCCAACGATCCACGAATTCTGCCTCCATATCCGACCAACCCTTTGAATATGGCCAGGGGAAGAACCGACCAAAGTTTTCACAGCCTATGAAGCCGGTCACTACAGGGACTTCGAGAGAATTGGCTGCCTGAGCGGTCTTAATCATGCGTTCGGTACCGAATTTGATCTTCTCCTCCCTGGTACCTTTATAAATTGCGTCAGTGTCTTTCCCGTAGGGCCCAAGAACGATTTGACCTTCCGGATGGTTAGCCAGTGCGGAGATGGCTAACCCGTAGGATTGGGTCAACTTCTGCAATTTGGAAGCCTGATCGCCTTTGACGATCTCTTCTATGTCGAGGTGCGGGTTATCAGAAAAGGCGGGTAATTCCACAGCTTCATAACCCAAACCGGAGGCAAGTTTATACACCTCTTCCAACTGCATATCCAGGAATGTGGCCGTGAATAAGCCGATTTTCATGTGCATTCTCCTTTCGATGAGTAGTTTTTTGTGCTGGGCTGGCACCCGGGCTTATTGGCTTGCTTGTGTAAAATCCATGGGAAATGACTGGATAAGTTTTGTCCTATGGGTTGGATGTTTGCGGTATTGTAATCCTGTCATTACAACTTATTATAGAGATATTCGAACTGAATGTCAAGAATCAGATTTAATATCAATAAATGGCTCTATAACTCAATTGCTCGCAGCGCGTCGCCGATCTTCGCCTGGTACTCGGCGGCCAGGCGGAACACCGGTAACAGTTTTTCGTATTTGCGATTGTTCTCGACATTTGGTTCGACCAATTCAACGGTTTTGTGGATCTTATCGATCTTGTCGAAACCCTTCCATATCCCGCAGCCCGCAGCCGCTATCGCTGCCGCCCCCAGCGCGCCGGCATCCTGGTCAATGTTGGTTTTTGTGATGCGTGTGTTGAAAACATCGGCAAAGATACCCAGAAAGAAGCGGCTTTTGGCGCCACCACCCACGAAGAGGATTTCATCGTCCAGCCATGTATACTCGCGCAGCAGATCCAGACGCAGACGCAGGTTCATGGCGATACCTTCCATGGCGGCGCGGACAAGTTCTGGCTTGCCGTGCTTCAAGTCTAATCCGATATATGCCCCACGCACATTTACGCTGGCATCTTGAGAAGTGCCTCCCGCCAAGCTTGGGTTGAAAAGCAGCTTGTTCGAGCCGACCGGGGCATTTTCGGCCACCTGGTTCATCAGGGTATATATGCCCTGTGTCGCAGCTTCAGGTTCCGCTGCCAAATCGCGGCAAATATTGTCCTTCACCCACGTGAAGGATGTGCCGGCCGAGAAGATGCTTACGGCTGAAGTGAACAACTTGGGGACCACATGCGCGAAGACATAAGGTCTATATTTTTCGTCCAGCACCGGCCGCTCCGACGAGACAGCGATCCACGCGGAAGAACCCAAAGAGGTATATACGCGCCCGTCACGGGTGTTTTTCGCGCCTAGAGCCATGCACGAATTATCCACCCCGCCGCAAACTACCCGTAGCTCTGTACTCAACCCCATCTTTTTTGCGACCTCGGGCATCACTCTGCCAAGAATATGCGTCGATGGTACGATCTGGGGCCAAATATCAGCCGGAATACCGCTGGCAGCGATGAATTTTGGGTGGTATTTCCAGCCTTTGAGGTCATAAATCCCCGTACCCGAGGCATAGGAGTAATCCGTCATTAATTTGCCGGTTAACCTGTAATTGATATAGTCCTTGGTGCCCAGGATCTTATAAACCTTCTCCCACATCTCGGGCGCGTGGTTCTTGTACCACATGACTTTGAAAATGGTGTAGCAGGCTGGCGGGAATCCGTTGCCTGTGGTCAGGTACCATTCATCCTGGTCGACCTTTGTGAAGAAATCCTCGACTTCCTTTTGGGCGCGGATATCGGACCAGATCGGGGTTTCATCCCTCAGCAGGTTACCGTCTTTGTCCACGGGAACTGCCCCAAGGCTGTGTCCGGAAATGCCCAGGCAGATAATTTCATTTTTATCTACCCGGCCAGACTCCAGGAGCAAGCGCGTGCTTTCGACGACTGCATTCCACCAATCTCCGGGCCGTTGTTCATGCCATCCCACCTGGGGATAATGAGTGGAATAGGGCACGAATGCGCTTGCCAGGCAATTGCCGTCCACATCATAGAGCAACGCTTTGTTCCCCCCTGTGCCAAGATCAAAGGCGAGAATTTTTTTATCCATTAATTAGCCCTGTATTGATGACTATACATGTATCTTCTCAATAGGAAGGAGTGGGGGTTTGTTGGAGCGGCTATAAGCGCAGCGACGCCCGCTCCAACAAACCCCCACTCCCCCAATTATTGAGAAGATACCTGTGACAAACACTTTTCGACAATTTTTATTCCACTCTTAAGATTCACACCAAAGCGTCTCGCTCCAGCCTTATACATCTCGGCCAACGTTTCTGGGTCGCGGATCCCGCCGGAGGCTTTGATTTTGATACGATCACCGACCAAGGAATTTATCAGGCGCACGTCCTCCAGCGTAGTACCGCGACCAGCCCAGCCGGTGCCCGTTTTTATGTAGTCTGCGCCGGCACGGAGGCAAATGTCACACGCCTGTTGTGTTTCCTCCACTGTCAAATACATGATCTCGATGATCACTTTCACAGTGAGCGGATGCATGGTTTCGACCACCGCACGTACGTCTGATTCCACCTCGGCCAGTTCGCCTGAGCGGAGCTTGCCGATATTCATGACCATATCGATTTCATTACAGCCTGAGGCGACCATCTCTTTGGCTTGAGCAAGTTTTAGCGAGGTGGAATCAGAGCCGGTAGGGAAACTCACATTACCAACCAGGTTGATTCCGGTCGTGTTTTGGAGCAGCTGCCTGGTGTAGGGAATGAAGCACTGCAAGACCGAAACGTGGCCGAAACCATACTTGCGCGCAGCATCCACCATTTCCTCAATATCAGCTTTACTGGATATTGTCCGAACGCACGAGAGATCGATCATTTGGGCGATTTCTTTTGCCGTAAGGAGCATTTACGATCCACCTTTCAACTGTTGGGAGAAAAAACGGATCATCGGGAATTACCGTGGAAATAGATAGATGTGGGGGTTGGTGGCGTGCTCCGCACGCCACCAACCCCCACATCTATCCCCTACCACGGCAAATCCCAAAAAGTCGAAAAAACCTCAAGCAGGGCGGTGGGACGACAGTTCAACTGTCGCCCAAACAGGCCAGCAGCCCAGCACTTTGGCGCTAACATTTTTCTCTGACAGTCGAGGCAGTCTCATTTAAGCGGTCAAATAGAGAAGGCGTAAGCTCAAAGTGCAGAACCTGGGCGATAACCTGCGACCAACCATGTACAAAATATATCCAACCATCTTCCACTTTTACGTTTCGGCTTTCAACCTGCGCCAGGGACTGTTTCATGAAGTCCAATTCTCCCCGGTAATTGAATTCCCAAGCGATGCTGTTCACCGGGAATTTCCCGTCCCAGGTTATTGGTGATCCTGGAGTATCTTTACCCATACCGGTGGCATTGATGATAATACTGTAAGGAGGAAGCTTTTCCATGATCTTGTCGTTGACCAGGGGATCCGAGTTGCAGATGTACACGACCTCGATGTCAGTGTTCAGGCTACCAACCATCTCCCTGGCATGATCCAGCCGTCCTTGCGAGCGGTTCACGAAGGTGAACTTTTTCGGGCGATCTCCCTTGTCTTTTTTATTGATCAGGTGCAGCAAGGTAGCAATGGCTGATCCTCCGGCGCCAAAGCAAAGCACTTCGCCTTGTGTTGTGGCAAAATAATCCTTTTCGATGATCGCATCCAGGCTGGCTCCTGAAGTGAGCGGGTCTTTTGCGTGGCCTTCCAGACGACCATCCAATTTGGAAATGCTAGAGACCTCGCCAGTTATCTGGGCGTAAGGATCGAGATAATCAAACATATCGCGTGCGGCGGCGAGGAGGTCGATTTTATGAGTTGTAACCAGCGCACCGAGCGAAAGGGGATCACATTTGATTTGAGCAACTGCCCTTCTGTACACCTCAGGATGATCATGGATTTTACAGTCCACCCCTTCCATGAAGACGTCTTCCCGGCCCAGCACGTTCATCCATAGAGGGAACACTTTCATGATCGATGATTTGCCAGTGGTAACACCGATAAAATAAAAAGTGGGCACCGACTTTTTGATGACTGGACAATCGGTTTCATTCATTATTCATGCTCCTCACAACTGGTATCTAAGCTCTGGCAGATTTCACGATTTGTACAAACTCAGCGGCTTGTCTCGATATTTCGTCAAATTTCCCTTCCTTTGCCAGTTGGGGTGGGCAGAGCTTACTTCCCGCGCCTACGGCTACCACCCCTACGGAAAACCATTCGGCTACGTTCCCGGCGCTAACGCCACCCGTTGGCATCATGGGGATATATGGGAAAGGTCCTTTAAGGGCTTTGATATAGGCTGGACCTCCCGTTGAACCGGGAAAGATTTTTACAATATCCGCACCCAGTTGATAGGCACGGAAAACCTCGGTGGGGGTTAACGCACCAGCCATGGCCAGTAATCCACTCTCGACCAGACTTTTAACCAGGCGTTCTTCACAAATTGGGCTGACCAGGAAGCCTGCGCCGGCCTCCTTGGCAGAAAGCGCTTGTTCGGGTTTGGTCAGGGTCCCCATGCCGAGTACGATGCTGTTGCCATAAATCTCGGAGAGGTTACGAACCACCTCTTCTGCGTTGGGCGTGGTGTACGTAATTTCGATGCCTGTCACTCCGCCGGCGACCAGCGCGGCCACCATTTTGATGGTTAAATCTGGAGATGGGCCGCGGATAACAGCCAAAAGACCCAGCTCCTTCACTTTTTCTAAAACTTCAGCTTTATTCATATTCTCTCCATAAGAGTTGCGAAATCCGTGATAATTAAACGATCCTGAAATTCGGTTTCTCGTTTTTTAACACCGCCAGACAATCTCTCATGGCGAGCCAACCCATATTGCTGGTAGCTCCATCCGTTTGCGCGCCCAAATGAGGTGTAGCGATTACCTGCGGCAATGCCAGCAACGGGTTTTTGGGATCAGGAGGTTCGACGGAAAAAGCATCCAGACCTGCCCCTTTCAGGTGGTCACTTTGTATTGCTTTAAATAATGCATGTTCATCCACCACCTCCCCGCGTGAGGTATTGATCAGGAAGGATCCTTTTTTCATCTTATTTAAAAAGGAGTCGCTGACTATACCCCGAGTCTCGGGCAATAGCGGGATATGCAGGCTGATAAAGTCGGATTGTTCGATTAATGCCTCCATGGTGGTAAGCTCAACCTGGTTGGCTTTTGCGAAATCGGCGTCTGCATAAGGGTCGAAAGCTAAAATTCTGCAGTCAAAGCCTTTGAGACGCCGGGCAAGCTGTTTGCCTATTGCGCCCAGGCCCAAGATCCCTATGCTCTTTCCTTCAAGGCTGATACCTGGATAACGCGGCCATTTCCCTAAGTGCACAGCTTCAACTGCAGCAGGGATTTGCCGCGCCAGGGCAAGAATTAATCCAAGGGCAAGTTCAGCGACCGAAACAGAGTTTGCTCCAGGGGTATTGGTTACCACGATTCCTTTTTCCCGGGCAGCATTCAGATCCACATTGTCAACGCCGACCCCGTAGCGGGCAATCACTTTTAGCCGGTCAGCCTTATTCAAGGCATGTGCATCGATCTCATCCAACCCGGCGATATATCCATCCATTCCGGGCAGCAATTGTGCAACTTCAGAAGAGGTGAGCGGTTTCCCGGTCGGGTTGTACACCACTCGACCTACCAGCGCTTCCAATTCACTTTTGAGTCGCGAGTCGTCCCTGCCGTAGGAGGTGGGGGTGACCAGCAGACGATATTCTTTGAGATTCATAGAATTCTACAGGTTACCGGCGGCGTGGATTATCAACGATTTCAGGACCGCATGGCCCATCCAAGACCAATTTTCGAAAGCCCTGGCGTTCTATGGTGCCATAATCATGGCCCGCATTTCCAGGGTAGGCGAAGAAGGTGACCAAATCATCCTGTCGTGAAGTGCATACCGAGCGGTGCGCCCACCGCGGTGGTACATAGAGGACATTCCCAGGGGACAAGGCTTCGACTGAAGGGTCGCCTTCAGGTGTTTCCATCACCATATATCCTTCACCGCGCAGGCAATAATAGATTTCCGAGGTTTCCAGTACGGTGTGAAAATGCCCCTTGGTCATGAAGAATTCCCTGCCCACTTTTCCCGGATGGACGATAGAGATCCCCATGAGCAATTCGCCGGCCACTTCGGGGCGCTTAATCTCGTAGACTTCATATATCAATTTATCCTCGGAAGCGAGAATTTGGTTATAAGCCTCCTGGTCCAAGAATTGACCGTGCAGGGCGGACAATCTCCTTTGGATATGGTTATCCACCCTCGAAGGGATGACCTGAGGCATGGGGAGTGTGAACGTAAAAGGCAAGTCAATCATCTTATTCTCCTAAATCGAATTAAATTACCCCAGCAAGCCGGCGGGCGATATTGCCACCCAGCATTTGCTTGCGAGCGGCCACCGGGAATCCTTTTTGCTCCAGATGATTCCGGATTTCACCGGGCAGGCTTTTCAAGCCCGGACCACCCCCGATGAAATGGTAAAGGCCGGCCCCGGCCATATCGGTTGCGAAAGCAATCCGGTCCGAATACCCTGAGCTCACCATGTGTTCGATGAGCGGCCAAAGGTTAGAATCCGGGTTGTACTTCGGCCTGTAAAAGGTGTCGTATTCGAGCAATACCCCCAGGTGGGCAAGTTCTTTGTGCAGACTGATATCCGGTCTTTTATCCATGTGGCATAATACCAACTGGTGGGGGGATAAGCCCAGATCCGAGAAGTACACACTGGCTTTCTCAGCCAGGGCGCCTCGTTCCGTGTGAATTTCAATTAACGCATTCGTTTTGAAGGCCGCAGATGCAGCCCCCTCCGCTGCTGCCAGAGGGCAATCCTTCCAAAGAGATTCAAGGGCAATTTTTATAAACCCCGCCCTGACAGGTGATGAGGTTTTTAGGGTTTCATCCAGCCCTTGCTCCAATTCGGAGCATAGATAATCGCACACTTTTCGGGCATTCGCTCCCCAAAGCCAATAGTTGCCAGGGTAATACTTCTTCCGGTGAAATCCCGTACAGGCGATCAAATTGACCTGGGATTGTTTTGAAAGTGCCAGTAACCTGTTCCCGTCCCGGCCACATCCGCCTGGTTGACAATCCAATAGCGTTTCGCCACCGGATTGGCGATATTCCTTCAATTCGCCGAGGACGAGATCGAATTGGTTTAGAACTGGCGCCTTTGGGTCCGCACCAGGCACAGAATCAATCCACAGATGGTTGTGAGCGTCGATTATTCCCAGGCCTTCGTAGGGAACAGGTCCCCGAACAGTCATGACGGGTCGCGGTGCGATGATGGAAGAGGAGGTGGTCATTAACTATTTATGGTTCCAGGACGATCTTTAGTGATTTGCGATCTTCGGCGGCAGCAAATGCGATCGCCGCATCCCGTAGCGGGAAACGCTGGCTAACAACATCTGAAAGATCGACCAGGCCAGAATTGATGATTTGGGTTGCCTGCCAGCAATCAGCCGTGCTGCAAGCAGTGGTCCCTGTGATGATGAGTTCTTTATAATGCACCAGGTTGGAATTAAAGTTAATGGTAGGCCGGTCCTTGGGGAGCCCTCCAAAAAAGTTGATCCTTCCGCGAATGGCTGCGAGGTCGAGAGCGCTTACCTGGGCAGCGTGACTGGGTGCTGCCACGATGATGGCATCGGCTCCATGGCCTAAGCTTTCCGCATTCAGAACGGACTTCAGATCTTCTGAAATGGGATCCACCACCCGATCGGCCCCCATACGCCCGGCCTGGGTTGCTCGTTCCGGGATGGGTTCGCTGACGATTACGCGCCCGGCGCCCCGGGCTCTGGCAAGTTTTGTATGCATGACGCCAATTGGACCCGCTCCGAGGATTAACACCACTTCGCCGGGTTTGATATGTAACGCGTTCTGGCCCCTGAGCACGCACGCAAAGGGTTCAATCAGTGCCGCCATAGCGGGATCAACCGATTCGCTGATGGGGATGACATTGCCTTGCTGGACTGAATTGGCAGGGATACGAACATATTCCGCAAAACCGCCATCTGAAGTGATGCCTATCGCGTCGTAATTGGCGCACAGGTTGTTATTGCCGGTGACACATTGCAGACAATGACCACAACCAGTATTAGGAGCGCAAAATACACGTTGGCCGGTGGTGTAGTTTTTAACTTCCTCACCTACTTTTTCAATGGTTCCCACGACCTCGTGTCCCGGAATGCGAACCGTCCCAGACTTATACATGCGATGATTCCCATGGTAGATCCGCAAATCGGTTCCGCAAATACTGGCGCTCAGCACCTTAACCAGTAATTCCCCTTTCCCAATATTTGGGACCGGTACGTTTTCTACCCGCAGGTCGTTCGGGCCATGATAGACGGCTGCCAGCATTTTCCCGCGCTCGCTTCGAATTTCATGCATCCATTATTTCTTTCAGGTAAACGGGGCGTTGTTCCAAAAAGGATTTGGTCCCGGCTAAAACACCGGCCACTGCCCAGCGGCCAGCGATGCCTCCTACACTTGGGGGGGTCTCATTCCGGATGCAGTTAACAAAGTGTTCTAATTCTTTGATATATGCCCATTCGAATCTCTGGGGCCAAGTCCTGAAAATCGGTGTGATCAGCCCCTGGTCACGATTTGTACAAACGACAACCGATTGTCCCTGGAGCTCGCCGATTTGCATGATCCCTTTCTCACCAACGATCTCCACACGGGCATCGTACCCATATCCGCAAGGGCATATCCCGGAGATCAACCCTAAGCCACCATTCTCGAATTTAACATTGACGAGGACATTATCGTAGAAATTGGGGCTGTCCACGTGGTGGGCTGCTCCCTTGAAGTTAGCCACCTCTGTGTAAACTCTCTCCAGATTGGATCCCATAAACCAGCGCAGGGTATCCCAATCGTGGCTGTTGACCTCTGCCAACATGCCGTTCGAAGTGCGTAGATCGCGCGCCCAAGCTGGCGGTAAGCCAGGTCCATGGGTGTTGGTTTTAATCATCATGGGTTGGCCGATTTCGCCGGCTTCGATCCGTCCTACGGCGGCGACAAATTCGGGATCAAATCGCCGCATAAAGCCTAATTGCAGGAGAACGGAGTTCTGATCAACAGCCTTATTGATGGCATCGCATTCCGCCAACTTCAACGCCATAGGTTTTTCCAGGAAAATATGTTTTTTGTTCTCGGCCGCCAATACTGCCAGGGGCATGTGTGTGGGAGTGGGCGTCGTAATGACTACAGCATCAAAATCGACTTGTTCCAGAGCGTTCTCAAGCGTATCAAACTGGTTTTCGATCTCGAATTCATGCGCGGTTTCTTCACGCACCTGGGCATTTAAATCGACAACTGCAACGATCTTCGTCCTGGAAACATGCCGGGTGATCGCTCGGGAGTGGTTTTTACCGACCCTTCCAGCACCTAGCATGCATATACGGATTTGTTTCTTCATTAAGAATTCCTTTGCGAGCAAGCAATGTGTTCAGACGATAGCTCGAGGGTTATGAGGCAAAAAATTGATTTAAGGTTTGTTCCAGGGCAATGTGTTTTTCTATCAGAGGGATATAGGCCGCATGGTTTTCTTTGGACGGGTAGAAAGGTTCTCCATTCAAAGTGGCGGTTTCCTGGGCATGTGCGGCCAGATCCTCGATCAATCCGGCTGCTTTCCCTGCGATCATGGCAGCGCCCCAGGTGCCAAACTCGTTGCCTGTTAACCTTTGATAGGGGACATTGAGAATATCCGCCTTGATTTGATTCCAAATTTCACTGCGCGCCCCGCCGCCGACCACACGGGCCACCACCAACACTAATTCCGGTAGCGATGCCTTTAGAATTTTTAAATAATATGCGTATTCATAAGCGATGCTTTCTAAAATCGCGCGAGTGAAATGAGCCTGCGTATGAGACCATGACACACCCACCCATGCCCCCCGCATTCCCGGGCTTGAAGGACAAATACGCCCCCCTAGATGGGGTGAAAAGTGCAGCCCTTCGGATCCTGGTGGTACAGTCGCAACTACCGAGATCAATTCTGGATATAGATCTTCAGAAGCGGATGATCCATCCCCGCGAGCAGGCTTATAGAATTGATCGCGGAACCAACGCAGTGCAAGGCCCCCGCCACCAATATAAGCCAGTGGATTCCATAATCCATTGATGACAGAGCGCATGGTTATCAGGGCGCGATGTTTGGTGTCGGCTACAAATTTATTGGTACACCCGGCCAGAACGGATGCGGTGCCGGCCACATCGAGGAGCATTCCGGGCACCACGATACCAGCCCCCAATGCGTTGGCAGCAGTATCTCCTGCACCTGCTGCAATGAGCGTGCCGGGAACCAGCCCGAACTCTTTGGCGGATTTCTCTGACACTTCCCCGATAACATCACAGGGGTCGATGATCCGTGGCAGTTTGCTCTTATCCAACCCAAAATGCTCGCATAGCTCATCGGACCAGGTCGCCTTCTGGGCGTCAGAAAATCCCGAAAAATGGATGTACGTGTGATCGATAAATGCCTGATCTGCTTTTAGACCGGCGATCCTACCGGTCACGTAAGTCCCAGGCATCACAAACTTTGCAGTGCGCCGGTAAATATCCGGTTGTTCGTGCTTCCACCACAGCATCTTCGGGCCATGATCACAGGTTGGGGGGCATCCCGTGAGTTGAGTGATACGATCGCCGGCATCTTTGTCCATCCATTCAATAAAAGGTTGACACCGCATATCCAACCAAGAATCAAACCTGGACACAGGTTTAAAGTCGTCGTCGATCAAGCCAAGACCTGCCATTTGCGAATCAAACGCAATGGCGGCGATCGCTTTCGGATCGACGCCGCTGGATTGGATGCACGTCCGGACAGTTTGGGCTGCTGAGGTATAGAAATCCTCATGATCCTGCTCGACGGTCCCCGGCTTAGGATAATGGAGCGGGATTTCGACTGACGCCTCTGATATCAGTTTCCCATCAATCTGATAAAGCGCAGCTTTCGTGCCGCTTGTCCCAAGGTCAACGCCGATCAGGTATTTCTCTTGCATGGTTGTCTCCAGGAGGCGCTAATCAAAAAGCAGGGAAGTATTTGAACTGGATTAGCCAGGCAGCTCGCATTTTGCCTGGTACACCCAAAAGGACCTATAAAAGATCATCAGTTTTTATGGCAGATTCTGGCGTGCGGTGCAACTGGACCTCAAAGCGCGATCGATCTCCGCGGTGCAGTGCATGATAATACTCAACGGGTCGACCATTCTCCAAAAAACTGACGCTATCGAGCAGTAATAAAGGGGCTCTACGTTTGATGCCAAGCAATGCAGCTTCAGTATCGTTGGCCAGAACAGCTTCGATGTAACGATAGCTTTTGGTGATAAAAATGCCGTATTCACTTTCCAGATATTCGTAGAGCGAACGGTTGGTCAGATCAAGGGTAGCCAGGCCTGGGGATATCGCATATGGTATGTAGGTCGTAACGATTTGGATGGGCTCTTCATTGATAAATCTCAATCGCTGGATGTCGATCACTTCTTCACCCGGCATGATATTGAGATAACGAGCCACTTTTTCAGCGGCGGGGACGACATTTTGATGAAGCACTTTGGTGCCTGGTTTCAGACCCCGCTCTACCATGTCCTGATAAAATCCAGTCAGTTTTTGTACAAGCCCTTCGCTTATTTTTGGATGGGAAATGAAGGTGCCCTTGCCCTTTTTGCGATTAATCACGCCTTCATGCTCCAATTCACGTAAGGCCTGGCGAACAACAGTTCTGCTGACCTGATATTGATCGCACAGGTTCTGCTCGCTTGGAATTTGATCGCCCGGGACCCATTCTTTCTGGTACACTTTTCCCCTCAGAATTTCCATTAATTGGACGTAGTATGGGATGTGACTATCGAAATTGATTAATTCATTCATGTTAACCATCTCCAAAACCCTCGATGGGTTGTTGTAATCCTGTTATTACAGGAATTATAGAGAAATGCAGCTGACATGTCAATAGAATAACCTGGTCTTAAGACAAAAGAAAAAAGCAGAATTCCAGGAAAGAGGTGATTCTTTCAAGCGGCGGCTGGGGCAACTG
>DASQQR010000016.1:0-5584 GCA_035643335.1 Anaerolineales bacterium | reverse complement strand
AGAGGGCTGTTATCCTGGATGTCATCGTGGATTAATGAGAAATTGTGAACCAATTCGACCGCAGCCGCAACGGGAAGAGCGTCTTGCCATTCTCCGCCCGCCGCCGCGCAGGTCAGCAATACCAGAAGGGGGCGGATGCGTTTTCCCCCGGCCTCCGGATTGGCCCCCTCACCTTCCCAACCCAGGTGGTAAGCCAGCATATGGTGCAGAGGTTCGAAAAGAGGCCCTTCAACCTGAGATACTACCTGCTGGAGTTCTTTTTCGATCTCCCGGCGATATACAGGTACGAGAGTTTCTAGACTCATGGAAACACGACCCGGTGATGGTAACTTATTTGAAGATATCCTTGCGGGACCCATCCAGAATGCCTTTGCCTTGCGTGTAAGGCTTTTCCTATGCTTCGATCAATTCGACGCCACGCAACTGGTCCAGATCGCCGGCGCCGGCAGCAAACATGCAGACCTGGATCTGGCGCCGGATTTCCTCAATCGCCTGGATGGTGTCTTCCAGGGATCGCACAGCTGCCTTGAGGAACGGGCTGGCCATGCCTCCCAGCGTGGCACCCAGCGCAATGCACTTGGCGATGTCAATCCCGTTCCGCAGACCTCCAGAGGCGAATACGGTAAGCTCCGGCGCAGTGGCTTTGACTTGCAGGATAGATTCGGCTGTGGGGATGCCCCAATCGATAAACGCCGCCGCCAGGCGAGCCCGGCTTTCGGTCTGGGCGCGGTGCATTTCGACCTGGGTCCAGGAGGTGCCCCCGGACCCGGCTACATCGATAGCACTCACCCCGGCATCTGCCAATTGGCGTGCGGCTGTGCGGGAAAACCCCCAGCCGACTTCTTTGGCGATCACCGGAACCGGCAATCTGCGGCAGAGGGCTTCGATTTTGCTGAGCAGGCCAGCAAAGTTGGTATCCCCCTCGGGCTGGACAGCTTCCTGCAGGGCGTTGAAGTGCAGGACAAGCGCGTCCGCTTCGATCATGTCCACAGCTTTCTGGCCTTGCTCGACTCCGTAGCCATAATTAAGCTGTACCGCGCCGAGGTTGGCGAACAGCAAGATATCTGGAGCAACCTGCCGCACCTGGAACGTGGCGGCTACTTCCGGGTGCTCGATCGCCGCCCGTTGGGATCCTAGACCCATGGCGATGCCGGTTGCCTGGGCAGCGGCTGCCAGGGTGCGGTTGATGTGCCCGGCTTCAGAGGTGCCACCTGTCATGGAAGAAATCAGGAGTGGGGAATTCAACCTTTTTCCGAAAACTGTGAGTTGCAGATCAACATCGTTTAGATCGATTTCAGGAAGCGCTTGGTGGACAAAGCGATAGCGCTCCAGGCCGGTGGTTAGACCGGAGCGCACATCCTCTTCAAGGTTAATGCGGATATGATCCGATTTACGCGAACCGATTGGCGTAACTTTTGGCATAGATAGGTGTTCCTGAGATTCGAACCAATCTTACCAGTCCGATTCTGACCTGTCAATCAGAAATGAAGTTTGGACCACGTTCATCTTTTGCCGCGGCGATTCCCATAGATCCAGACTTGACAGATCAGAAGGCGCGGATACAATAGATCAGATAGCCGAACCAAAATTCAGGAGGATTCTCTATGGCTGACACATATGAAGAAGTCAAAGCAATTATCGTGGATTTGCTGGGTGTCGATGAAGACAAGGTAACCAAGGATGCAAGTTTCCGCGATGACCTGGAAGCGGATTCTCTGGATCTGGTCGAACTTATTATGGCTTTCGAGGATAAGTTTGGCGGCGAGATATCAGATGAGGATGCACAATCGATTAGCACGGTGGGAGAAGCGGTCCAATATATTGAGACTCATATGAAGTAATTATTTTGGAGAGGGAGAACTGAGGAGGCGCGGACCGCTCCGCGCCTTTTGCTTATGGGCTTGTAAATGGGGTAATACGTTGACAATTCACTTCAAGCCGTTTATATTTACATAGGATTTATATCTTCTCAAAAAGAAGGAACTAACCGATTGCTTGGCAATATTGTATTAATTGCCGGGAGCACCGAATGTGAGGAGGCAGAAGGCAGTTATGGTATACGCGTAAATTGTGCTGAGGAGGAGGCTGTTTAATGAAGAGAAATCTATTCGTGATCATCGGGATGGTTCTGGCGGTTTGGCTCATGGTGGCGGCTTGTTCACCCAGGCCACAAACGACGCCGCAGGAAACCCAGCCGTCAGCCCAGCCCGCCGCGGCCACCCAGGCGCCGCAGACAGGAGGCCAGGCCGCGAGTGAAGGTACCGCCCCCGGAGCCTCCACCGGCGAGTCCGGGATCAGGGAAGACATTCCCATCATGGAGGCGGCGAGGAATGTCCAGGCCTCACGAGGGGGCCAAACGGTAGTTTATGAAGCCGATGGTGACATTGACACGGTGGTGAATTTCTATAAGGAGCAATTGCCGAATTATGGATGGGAGATGGCTGGTCCGCCGGATACATCGCTGCCAGCCATTGCAACCATGCTCCGTGAAAACGAGGCCGGCGAACGTATGACGATTAACATGGCGGGGAACACACTGGGCGGTTTTGTGAAAGTTACCATCTCAGTGGTACCCAGTAATTAAGGAGGAACGTTATTTCAATAGATCGGGGATTTCTTCCGGGTGAGAAGCGACCTGGACACCCACCTGCTCGAGGGCCCGGATTTTGTCAGCAGCCAGGCCCGAACCGCCTTCCACAATAGCGCCAGCATGCCCCATGCGTTTGCCGGGCGGAGCTGTGCGCCCGGCGATAAAGGCGGCCACGGGCTTAGTCATGTGGTCAGCGATGAATTCGGCTGCTTTTTCCTCGTCCGTGCCGCCGATCTCGCCGATCAAAACCACCTTCTCTGTGTAGGGGTCAGCCTCAAACATGCCAAGTGCGTCGATGAAGCTGGTGCCGTTAATCGGGTCTCCACCGATCCCGACACAAGTGCTTGCTCCAATACCGACAAGTTTGAGAGCATACAGGACTTCGTAGGTCAACGTCCCGGAACGGGAGACGACTCCAACGTTTCCTGGAATGGCGATGTCGCCAGGGATGATCCCGACCTTGGATTCACCCGGAGTCAGAACCCCTGGACAGTTTGGGCCGATCAAGCGCACCCCCTTTTGGTCGAGATAGTCCGTGACGCGCATCATATCCTGAATGGGGATGCCTTCGGTGATGCAGATGATCACCTCGATCCCGGCATCGGCTGCTTCAAAGATAGCATCTGCGGCAAAGCGAGCTGGGACGAAGATCACGCTGGTATTGGCCCCCCGGGCCTCTACAGCAATACGGACTGAATCAAAAACCGGGATTTTGCCGTCCAGGACCCATTCCCCACCTTTGCCGGGTGTAACGCCGGCGACGACATTTGTGCCGTAATCGGCCATCTGTCGAGTATGGAATAGTCCCTCATTACCGGTAATCCCTTGTACAAGCAGGCGAGTGTTCTTATCGACCAGGATGCTCATTGGATCTCGCCTCCCTTTGCTACTGCAATCGCTTTTTGAGCTGCGTCGACCAGTGTTTCCGCGGTCACCATCTCCGCATCCGCCAGGATCTGGCGGCCTTCCTCGGCATTGGTACCTACAATACGGGCAACCATCGGAACGTGGGTTGGCACCTCGTTCAGAGCTTCCAAAATGCCGCGGGCGACCTCGTCCCCGCGGGTGATGCCGCCGAAGATGTTGATCAGGATCGCCTTGACGTTAGGATCCTGCAAGATAATACGCAGAGCCGCCGAGACTTTCTCTGAACTGGCCCCGCCACCGATATCCAAAAAGTTGGCTGGCTCGCCGCCGAATAATTTAATGATGTCCATGGTAGCCATAGCGAGACCCGCGCCGTTGACCATGCAGCCGATCTCGCCGTCCAGTTTAATAAAGGAAAGACCGTATTTGCGAGCCTCCGTTTCGGCCTCCGCTTCCACGTCGAGGTCGCGCATTTCAGCCAGATTCGGATGGCGGAAGAGAGCGTTATCGTCGAGCACCATTTTGCCATCCACTGCCAACAGGTCGCCCTGAGCTGTGATCACCAGGGGGTTGATCTCTGCCAGAGTGGCGTCGCTCTCCACATAAGCCCGCCACAGACCGTGGGCGATCTGACCAAACGATCGCCAGTAATCGCGTGGCAGATCGATGCCAGCGGCTAAGTCGCGGGCCTGGTAGTCACGTAGCCCTAAGAGCGGGTCGACGTGCACCCGCACAATCTTCTCAGGAGTTTCGCGGGCCACCTCTTCAATATCGACACCGCCGGCCGAGGAGGCCATCATGACCGGCTTGCGCGACGTGCGGTCATTGGTAATGCCCAGATACAGCTCGGTCTCGATGTCCGCAGCCTGGTCGACCAGGACTTTGCGCACTGGCAGTCCCTTGATTTCCATTGCCAGAATTTGAGCCGCGATGTCTTCGGCTTCGTCTGAATTTCTCGCCAGGCGGATGCCCCCAGCTTTCCCACGGCCGCCAACTAACACCTGGGATTTAATAACGATGCGGCCACCTAGTTCGTCAGCAATTTGCTTTGCCTCATTTGCGGTGGCCGCTACCCGTCCTTTGGGGATAGGAACGCCAAATTTGGCGAAATATTGTTTCGATTGGTACTCTTGAAGTTTCATGCAGGATGGCTCCCCGTAGTTTTTGTCGGATCATCGTGAGTTCAAAATGCGCCGTAGGCGCATTTTGAACTCACAATCCCTCTGGTCAATCGCCCAAAATGGGTTATGAGGAGATTATACCACCTCCATATTCTACGGCTCAGGTGGCGGCGCAAAGTGCATCAAGCGACCATTGTTGGTATCGCTGACCCACACCCCGCCCAAAGGATCAACAGCCACGCTTCCTGGCAGGCCGAAGCTGTCGGTTCCAACGCCATAATCTCCCCAGTAGAGAAGGATATCACCCTGGGAACTAAACTCAAGCACCCGGTAAGCCTCCGGATCGGTTGCGAAGATGTGTCCCTGGTCATCCGCAGCCAGGTACGGCTTGTTATCCACAGATTGGCCGAACCACCCGTAGATATCCCAGGAAGTCAGTGGTGTGTAATTGCCGGTCGAATCGGGAGTAAAAACCTGGATGCGCTGGTTCCAGGTATCGGCGACGTATAACTTCCCCTCCCCGTCGACCGCCAGGCCAACTGGTTCGGAGAATTGACCCGGAGAGAAGCCCTCGCTGCCGAATTGAGAGATAAAGTTGCCGTCCGCGTCGAACACCACGATGCGCTTGTTTCCGGTATCGCTGACCAAAACGTGTCCTTGAGAATCGACGATCACGTCTCGGGGACCCCAGAAAGCCGTCGGGGCTTCACCCTGGCCGAAGTAACCCCACATGAGGACGAACTTGCCATCGGGCGTGAATTTTTGAATGCGGCTGTTCCACAGATCCGCAACATAAACAGAGCCGTCGGGCCCCAGCGCGATGCCCCAGGGTTGGTTAAAGGTGCCTCCGGGAGCCTCTCCTTGGGCGATGTCCGCAAAACTGCCCCAAACCTGCAGCACGCTGCCATCCCGAGCGATGTGCTGGATGCGATTATTTTCGGTATCGGCCACGTATATGCTCCCATCCGGCGCAACGGCCAGATCGCGGGGGCGCATGAACTGGCCG
>DASQQR010000015.1:0-2831 GCA_035643335.1 Anaerolineales bacterium | reverse complement strand
ATACCTTCGCAGGGCCCATCCGGTGAGGTTGCCATCGGCGCCTACGTCCAGATCACCGGCACCGGCGGGGACGGTTTGCGGCTGAGGACCGGCCCCGGATTGTCCAACGAGGTGCGCTTTCTGGGTCTCGAATCGGAAGTTTTCGAAGTGCGCGATGGCCCGCAGGAAGCCGATGGCTACACCTGGTGGTACCTGGTGGCGCCTTTCGATGAAACCCGCAATGGGTGGGCTGTGTCCGGTTTTCTCTCCGTGGTCCAAAACCCCTAGCCGGCCGCAGTTGGTATAATCTCAAGTTAAAGAGATACGTTGGGGTTTGGGTTACACTCAAACCCCAACACATCTCCGCTGAGGAAACGATTTATGGTCTATAATCACAAGCCCGCTGCCATCACCGCCGATCGCCAGGCCCGCGAAATGAAGATTCAATGGGACGATGGACACACCAGTGTGTATTCCTTCACCCTGCTGCGGGAAGCCTGTCCCTGTGCAGAGTGCCGGGGAGGCCACGACAACATGAGCCCGGAGCCCGACCCGCAGGTCTTTGGCCTTCCCCTAAAGGATACCGCCGCCACGCGCATGAAATCCGTGGAGGCCGTGGGTACCTATGCTTTGACGATCGAGTGGGAAGACGGGCATCATTACGGCATTTACAATTGGGATTACCTGCGCAAGCTGTGCCCGTGTCCAATCTGCAGACCGGACGCTCAACAAACCCAACCTTTTTCCCGTTAGGAACGGGAGAGCCAGAATACCTTACAAATAATCTTTCAAATTATGCTCTACCGCGTAAGCAGCCGCTTCGGCGCGGTTGCTTACCCCCAGCTTGGAAAGGATGCTGCTTACATAGTTGCGCACCGTGCCTTCGCCGAGGAAAAGCGCCTTGGCGATCTCCCGGTTCGTCTTTCCCTCCGAAACCAGGATCAAAACGTGTCTTTCCTGCTGCGTCAGCGCGGAGAAGGCCGAGGCTTCCTCCTCCTTGGCAGCCTTGCGCACTTCCTGGAAAATGCGTTGGGTGACCGCGGGATCCAACAAGGCTTCCCCGCGTCCAACCGCTTCGATGGCCCGCACCAGATCTTCTCCCCCGATCTGTTTGAGCACGTATCCGGCTGCGCCGGCCCGGATGGCTGCGAAGAGCATCTCGTCTTCGGCGTAGGAGGTGAGCATAATCACCTTGGTGCCCGGATATTTATCTGCGATTTCCTCGCAGGCTTCGATACCGGATCCACCCGGTAAGCGGATATCCATCACCACCACGTCGGGATTATAGGTGGCCACGCGTTCGACCGCTTCACGGGCATTGCTGGCTTCGGCGATGACTTCAAAAGTTGGATGGCGATCCAGGAGGGCCTTGAGACCCAGGCGCACGACTTCGTGATCATCCACCAATAAAATGCGTTGTTTTGTCATTGTTTTACTCATACTTATTAGAGAGTATAGTCTAGAGTGTACGGGCTGGCAAGACCGCCGCACTGTCCCGCTATTCTTCCTCTGGTCCCGCCTCCTTGTCCTGCTCCCGGCGAAAATCCACAAACCGGTAGCCCACCCCGCGTTCGGTCAGGATATATTTGGGGTTGGCCGGATCTTTTTCGAGTTTTTTGCGCAGGTAATTGATGTACAGGCGCACGTAATGGGGCTCGTCGCGGTACTCATAGCCCCACACTTTGGCCAGCAATTGGTCATGGGTGACCACCCAACCGGCGTTCTTTACGAGATGGTAGAGCAGGCGGTATTCCGTCGGTCGCAGCTTGACCAGCTCGCCCTCTACCCACACCTCGCGGCGGTCGAAATCGATCTTTAGGCGATCGTCGACCTCGATCAAGCCGTGCGTGGTGCCCCCGGCCATCTCTGTGCGCCTGAGGACCGCCCGCACACGGCTGACCAGTTCGCGCGGGCTGAACGGTTTTGTAACGTAATCGTCGGCCCCCATCTCCAGGCCGCGCACGCGGTCTTCCTCTTCCCCTTTGGCTGTCAGCATGATCACGGGGACATTGCTGATCTCGCGGATGATTCTTAGCACTTCGAAGCCGTCGATATCTGGCAGCATAATGTCCAACAAGATCAGATCCGGCAAACTGCTGCGGATTTTGTTGATCGCTTCGGTGCCGGTTAAGGCTTCGCTTACCTGAAATCCGTCGTATTCAAGGTTGAGCCGGATGAAGCGCACCATGCGTTCTTCATCATCCACCACCAGGATTCGGCGATCTCTCAAACTGTCGTCCATCGATTTACTCCCGGACAAATCCAATGATTTTCTCCTCTTCCTCACTGGCCAATACCTCTATGAAATTCAGTTTATCCAGCGGCCAGATGACGGTTTGCACATTTTCTGCCAGGTAATTCAGGTCTTTACCATCAATGCGGCGTGGGTTCTTCACTTTGATCGATTGGTCGCCAGGGCCGGGCAACTCATCCACTTCACACAGGATGGGTTCTGCATTTTGAACGTGGAGTACGACTGTAGTCGGCATGGGTAAGGTTCTCCATTCAATGAGGTTGTTCTTTGGAGCCTGGCCAGCCGCCACGCTTCCAAAAAACAACCTTGGCCCCAATTATCGAGGAGCCGCGATAATCACCTTAATTCTCATTTTACCAAGGGTCACGACATCCCCGTGGGTTATCGGGTGCGGAATGTGCTGCAGGATTTTCTGACCGTTGATCGAAGTACCGTTGACGGAACCAAGGTCGGTGAGGGTTGCACCTGCATGGGCCATCTGTATGCTTGCATGCAGTCGTGAGACCCCTTCTTCAAAACCGCCATGGGGGCCGAGATCCACGTCCGGGATGATCGGCTGGCCCTCGTTGACTCGCCCAAGGGTGAATTCGACCCGCCC
>DASQQR010000014.1:0-4206 GCA_035643335.1 Anaerolineales bacterium | reverse complement strand
ATCTGCTCGTGACCGGTGTGGTCGACGTGCGCCTTGTGGTCTCCTCCCTTATGGTCCATGGTTTTGTGGCCGGCATGTTGGTCGTGGGCGCTGTGATCCATTGCTTCATGCTCACCGCCGGAGTGGCCTTGATGTTCGGGTGGCGGTTTAGATTTTGTCTCTTGTGTTTCCATACTCCTCTCCTAATGTGTCAGCCGAAAATCGGAATAAGCGGTCGCCGTTTCTCAATGAATTATGACAGCGTTTATCTAAAATAAAAAGGGCCGAATGGCGTGTTTTTGGTAAGCAATTTTGCTTAATGCCGGTGTTCAGTTGAGCGCGCAGATCAGCTGCTCTATTCATTATACGGTGGACGACGGACGGTTAATCTTCCCGGTCGCTGCAAGCAACCCGGAAGATTAAATAAGTGAGGGTCTTCCGCTTTCAGCGGGATAAGACCAGGGTTTGGTGGGTTGTGGGGGTGCGAAGCACCCCCACAACCCACCAAACCCGACCTTTTTCCTGTTATAAACGGCAGAGCCATAAGTGAAAAACCTCGCGCTTTATGGAGGGCGAGGTTTTTCTAAATTGATCGGCGGTTTTGATTGATCGATTAGCTGAGATCTTTCTTCATGAGCTCGTATTGCTCGCGGGTGAGCTCGCCCCGGGCGTAACGCTGGTCTAATATCTCGCGGGCAGTTTCTGCATGCCCCGTAGGGGTATTAAACGATCCATGGTCACCCCGAAAGAGGGCCCTCACCAATAACACAGCTAACAGGATCAGGCCGCCCCAAAAAAGGAGCATCATTAGCAGCCCCAAGAGGCCAAAACCCATGCCAAAGCCCATCATGTTTCACTCTCCTGTTCGTAGACCCAGCAGGTCACCATAGGACCTAACTCAAATCTGATAGCATCTGCTGGTATTCTTCGCGGGTGATTTCGCCACGCGCATAGCGGATCTGAAGAATATCACGCGGGGCCTGTCCCGGTGTTTGGTAGGTTGTCATCGCTTGACCCTGTCCAGAAGGGGAAAGGCGGCGCACCGCCCAGACTACCAGGAGAACGACACCGATGATTATGCCCACGGTGAGGACCAGGTTGATGATCAAGCCGATCCAGCCGAAGGAGCCCAAACCACCAAATCCATAACCAAATCCGTGCATCATATCAAAAAACCTCCAGAAAGTTGTTCGAGTTTTTCGGGCCTGTGTGGTCGCGGTGCCTACCGCGACCACATACGCCCGTTGAAGACTTTTCAGTCTTGTCGTTTGCTAGAAAGCAATTCCATAGACTTACTATTTTATTCTAGCACCCTAGGTTAAAGGTACTTTGAAGCGTTTTTAAAGATTTGGTAAAGAATTGAATTAGGGAGTTGGGGGCGAGATGAGGTCAGGGCGCCCTGGCTGTTTTTTGGCCAGGCCTAACCGTTATCTCGTTTAGATCTCAGGATGCTTCGGTCAAGGGCTCACCCAGAACAGATGTCAGAAGATCGATGGTGGCCTCGTCCTGTCCGATGTACAAAACGATCACATCGCCCTTGGCCCAAAAGTTGGGCTGGTCGATCCAGGTCACCATTGTCGTACCGATCGGTGACCCGCTAGGCGGAATCTGATCGGATACGCCCTTGCGGGCGGTCTCATCTGCAAACTCGAATACCTGAACCTCGGCGCCGTTGACTTTGATGACTTGGCCGGTTACATCGAAGAATGGCTGGTTGACCTCTCCGGTGGGCTCAACGGTCGCACCCGCGCCCCGCAAAGCATCCACCAGGTCAACATACCCACCAATCTCATTGCCGTGAGAGGTTGCGACTGGTTCGCTTACCTCAGCGGGGCTGGGTGCACAAGCGCCCAAGAGCACGACGCTAAAGGCCATTCCAGTCAAGATGAGAACTCCTACCTTCCTGATTTTCCCATTTTTGATACCTGCAATTTTGGATTGCATAACTGTCTCCTCCTGAATATTCTCCGCTTTTTATATATAGGACGGAATAGGTCCGGTTTTTGTTCCCGCCTATTACCTTGAGGCCGGTCAGGCAAGCGGCCAGATAACCGGCAGGAGGAGCAGAATGACGATCAGCAGGAGCACGGCCATTGGGAGGCCAGCTTTCAAGTAATCCCCGAAATGATAGCCTCCCGTGCCCATGACGAGAATGTTGACGGGGTGGCCAAGAGGGGTGATGAAAGCCATCGAGGTGGCCAGGGCGATGCCCATCGCCAGCGAGCGGGGCTCGATCCCGACCCGCAAGGCGATGTTGATGGCAATTGGAGCGACCACCGCGGCCACTGCGGCCCCATTCATCACCTGGGTGAGTAACATGGCGAGGAGGAAAAGACCCGCCAGAAGAGCGAGCGGGCTGGTAGGTCCCAACAGGCGAATAATGTCCTCCGCCAGGTTGGCGGCGGCCCCGGTTTTGGTCATGGCAATACCCAGGGGCAGCATACCGGCCACAAGAAAAACGGTCTTCCAGTCGATAGCTTGATAGGCCTGGTCCATGGTCAGCACGTTGAGGAGAACCATCGCCAGGGCGCCACCGAGCATGACCTCGCCGATCGGCAGGGAAGTGGCTGCAAGGACCAGTGTGATGAGCATAATAGCTAAGGCGAGCCAGGCCTTGGCAGGATTTGGAATGATTGCAGAAGGCGCGCCGTTCAGGAGAATGAGCTCGGTCTCCGAGTGTAAGATGGGCAGCTGCCGGCGCGAGCCCTGCAAGAGCAGTGCATCGCCAAACTGGAGAGGAAGATCAGACAGTCTGGTGCGGATGGGCCGCCCGGCCCGCCAGATGCCGAGGACCGACATATTGTATTTCTCGCGGAAGTGTACATTGCGCAGAGTCTTGCCGATCAATTCCGAACGGGGTGTCAGCACAGCCTCGACCATGACGATCTTTTGAGATTCCAATTCCCGGTCTTGGACGCCGGCATCGGGCAAGATGTCAAAATGAGCGTGGTAATCCTTAGCAGAGAGTTCTTCGGGACGCCCCTCCATGAGAAGCACATCGCCAGCGCTGAAGACGAACTCAGGAGAGGGAGACAGCACTCTGCGGGAATGCCGCTCAATGCCCACCAGATTGAGATTGTAATCCTGTCGAAGATTGCTCCGGGATAGAGGCTTGCCGATGAGAGGCGATTCACGGGTGATGCGGGCCCGGATCAGGCGTTCCCCCAGGCGGTAGATACCGGCCAAATCGCTCCCATCCTGGGGGGCCTGGAGCAGGCGTTGGATCGAGGACTGGGAGGGCAGCAAACGGCGCCCGACGAGCGCCATGTACACAACGCCGACGAAGATGATCGGGAAACCCAATGGAGCGAAATCCAACAGGCCGAATCCCTGCAGGCCTTGATCACGCAGCAAGCTGCTGACCACAATGTTGGTTGTGGTCAGCAGCGTGGCCATCCCACCCAGGATAGTGCCGAAAGCCAGAGGCATAAACAGCTTGGAAGGGTTGGCGCGCGCCTTTTGGGCTGCTCCTGAGACGGCTGGGAGCAGGACAGACGCGGCGGCAATGTTGTTCATAAAGAGGGACAGGATTGCTCCCGTGAGCATTACGGTGATGGCCAGCCAACTCTCTTTGGGGCCGGCAATACGCAGCAGCAACTTTCCCACCTGTTCGGTGACACCGGTGCGTTGCAGGCCCTCGGCCAGAACGAAAATCGCCAGGATGGTGATAACCGCCGAACGGCTGAAGCCGGAAAAGGCTTATTGGGGAGTGAGCACGCCAGTAACCCCCAGGCTGATGGCCACGAGAAGAGCGATTAAATCAGGTCGCAGGCGGTCGCTCAAAAATATGACGATGGCGACCGCCAGGATGATGTAGGTGATCAGGATGGGGGTCAGCATAAACTCTGGCTCGAGGGTGGATTATAACCCTGGCCAGGTGAAAAGCGATAGGGAAGGCATCTATGCCTTTCTGAATTGAGAAGAAACCGGCAGGGTAAAGGTAAACGTGCTACCCTGCCCAGAACCGGAGCTGACCACCCAGATGCGGCCGCCGTGGGCCTCGACCAGGTGCCTGGCAATGGTCAGCCCGATGCCGCTACCTCCCCCAGCCCGCGAGCGGGATTTATCCACCCGGTAAAAACGGGTGAACAGATGAGGCAGGTGTTCCGGGGGAATGCCGATCCCGTTATCGCTCACCGCGATGTGGATTTCCCCATCCTGGGCGTGGGCGCTGAGGATCACTTTCCCGCCGGAAGGCGTATACTGCAAAGCATTGCCGGCCAGATT
>DASQQR010000013.1:0-12031 GCA_035643335.1 Anaerolineales bacterium | reverse complement strand
CGTAGCGTAGCTCTGCCGGTAATAGATTACCCCCAGCAACAAGATGAACTGTACGATGGCGGTAATGGTGGTTGAAAACTGGTAGTAATAGAACAGGAGCAGGTCCACCATCGTCAGATAGACCAACAAGGCGACATAGCTGATGTCCACACCCTCTTTACGGCCTTTCATCAGGTATACCGAACTCAGAATGAGCGCCGCGCCGAGCAGGAACTGAAAGACCTGCAATGAAAGGAACCAGGATACGTGGGCAAAAGTGGCGTTCTGAACTGCGAATGTCAGGCCGGTACCGCCCTGGTCGAGGCGCAGGTCGCTGGCCATTGCACGGAGAGAGGCGAGAGAGGCAAATGCACCCATGACGGCCATGCCAATGGTAAGGATCGATCGCAAGCGTCCCTGGTCGAGATGGCGTCTCTCCAGAGTGCGCAGGCGGGCCTCCAAACGCTTCTCGAAACGAGGTTTGGCAGGCGCCAGGTAAGTGTGCTCGTCCCCGAAAAAGCCAAGGAGATCCCTCGCCAGCCGGCGCAGTTCGGGACTGCCCTCCGCTTCGATAACGTAACGCAGGCGGGTCTCGATCTCAGCCCGCTCGTGGGCGTCCAGGTCGTGGTCAAGCACCTCTTCCATCATTTCCAGGGTAGCGTATAGCTCAGCCCGCGGATGACGAGGCGGTGGACGATTCACGCGCAAATACAGCAAGACGCAGATCAGGAAGAAGGCGTAGATCATCGGGGCAGCGGGCGGGAAGAAATAATCGTTATTCTGGGTGATGAACTTGCCGATCTCGTCGATGAACAAGCCGATGCCCACGCCAGACAGCACCGCTACCCAGGTATAAACCCAACGATTGACGAAGATGAGCGGCAGCATGGCAGCTACAAACAGGAGCAGTCCGCCCCACAGCATGTGTGCAATGTGCAGCTTTCCGCCGCCCAACTGCGGGTAACCGGCCAGCTCCAGGAACAGGCGAGTCAGGGAAACGGACAGGGCGAAGCTGAGCAATGTCAGGAGCAGATAGGTATCGGCTCCAGGGCGCCTGACGGGCCTGCGAATAGCGCGGTAATCAGGGTTAATCATCGGATCGTGCTTAAGTATAACCCTTTATCAGGAGAACCCTCACCCAACCCGCTGGAATGGAAATTCAGCTTCCGCGAGCTCCTGACTCCCTGCGCCAGGATAAATGCGGATCGGAAGCAGCTATGGGCTAACGATCGCGGCGGTCAACGGATGTGAAACGGATAAACGGATGGCTGCGGTGGTCGCAGGTGCTGAAGCTTCCCGGTTGCTCGATAACGGGCGTGTTTGACACCTAAAGTTGTTTGACAAGCGAAGTTGTTTGACAACTCAAGCGACTGCAGCAAATCGGAAGTTGGCGTGGCGGCGGATGTGCCTATCCCATGATTAGCAGTGGATATTCGGTTGTTAGGTTCGACTCATTATGTCTAACAAAAAGCCCCATCTCCTGTCTTGTTCAGCGGATCATTGGGAAATGCCGTGAAAGAGGCAGGTGTGGGGGGTTGAGGGGTGCCTTTTTCGTGGCCCAGCAGGCAGCCCGGCGGATGCAGGCTGCGGGAGAAGGGGGGCGCGGGTTTTGAACTCCCTACTGAGCACGTTTATGCAGGGTTAAAGCGAAGATTTTAGTTGGAGTTCGGGAAGTTCGATTGAAGCTTCCTGACGCGGCGCCTTTTTCTCAGGGATTGTCGATAGGTCGAGGCGTAAATCCCCACCGCTCTCGCGCGCCAAACGCAACAATTGGCGGGTATGGGCTTTCTGGTAAACCAGATTGCAGTGGGCGCACCGGAATGAGAAACGGCCGCTGAAATCCGCAACGCTTGCCGGGTCACTCGTCACGGCGGCAGCCTGCCCGCAGTAGGGGCAATACCTGGGGATGAAGTCATATAGAGCAATCATGTCGCAGGACTCCTCACCTATCTTTCCAACCTGCAATCCAAGCTGCGCCAGCAGCCCTGGTCGCAGGTCTCCGGCATTTCACAAAGAGATGATCACTTGCGTGACAATTGATCCGCCCCGGACTTACTCCAGCAATGCGTCCCCCCCGGACACTTGTTGTATAAATATTAACGCACCACGACACCAGCCGTTACGCAACACGTTCGGAAGCTACCGCTCCCGAACCTCAAGAGGGTTTCCGGATCTCCTCGCTGCGGGGAGAGATCTGTAGAATCATTGTCACTGTTCAGGCCCGTGGATGGGACAGGCATGAGCGCCGAAAAACGCGGAGAATAAAAGAATCGTTACTACTCAGGCCAGTTCTATGGGACGCGGATACTTCGACTTCGCTCAGTACAGGTGAACGCGGAGAAACGCGGATCTTTTGCCGTTTTATCAGGCAGTATCCTGGGACAGGCCCTTCGACTGCGGCTGCGCTCGGCGGGCCCATTCCCCAGCCTCGGTCAGGGGACCCTTCGACGGGGCTAAGGGCAAGCCTCGGCGATCAAAGGGCGGACAGGCCTTTCACCAGCGAAAGGCATCACGTTCAATTCCTTCCGCGTCCCATTTCAGTCCAGGTTGGGCAGTTAAGAATCGTTCTTGCCACGCAGGCGGTCGATCCGGCGCTGGAGGTACGGAGAAAAATAACCGGCATAGTGTTCCCAAAGATCTGGATTACGCCAGTCCTCCCCGGTCACCCGACCCCGGCAGTCGTGTGTGCCGCAAGCGCATTCGAACTCATCGTACGGGCTGCCATCGCTCATGGCATAGTCGTAGCAGACCTCCTCCCCGGCGTCAATATCCCGCATGGCAACCAGCGCGATTTGACCGCTCATTCCCGCATTCGGATTGCAGCAATGATTGACAAAGTCGGCCGGCTCGGCAGCAGCCACGGGAGCGAGGTACAGGTTTTCCTCGACCTGAATAGAATGTCGCTGAGTGATTGGTGGAAGCCGCTGGAGCTCTTCTGCATCGATCACCTTACCCCCCCATACCGCCAGGAGCTCGCCTTTCTCGACGGGTAGATTGGCGAAAACCCCATAGCCGCCTTTCTTCTTGCGCGGCCGAGCTTCCAGTTTTGGTGAAATGTAAGAATACATATCGCCGGTAACGAGATTATCCTGGTTTTTGAAGGATACAGATCATCCGTTGTGAGCCTGGGGTGTGATCCAGGGGCTGGGCTAAATCATAGTCGCCATGCCAGCCCACTACCTGCAGTGCCTCAGAAAGTTGCGCCAAGAGGATTATTTCCTGCGGGAGCAGCAGGCGTTCTACGGCCGAATCGGTAATTAGCGATTCCTTTCCGTGGTAATTCACGCGGATTTCGATATCGGTGCGGGCGACGGCGCTTACCAAATCAAACTGCGGGTTGTTGGTTGCCCAGAGGATCTCGACTTTTACCCCATCTCTCTCGCCGGAATAACGGAAATCACCGTAATGATTGTAATCACACTCGCGCGGGTGAGTCAGGTCAATCAGGTAAAGGCCGCCGGGGTTCAGATTATCTGCAACCGTGCGGAAATTTTGGATCAGATCCTGGTTGGTAAGCAAAGCATCAATGCCGTCGAACATGCAGATGACCATATCCACCGGGTTTTCGAGCCGAAACGAACGCATGTCCGCTTTGATCCAGGTGATGTCCAGACCCTCAGCGTTGGCTTTCTCGCCTGCCAGGTCCAGCATTTCCCGGGAAAGATCCAGGCCAGCTGCTCGAACCCCACGGGCGGCAAACGCCCGAGCGTGGTAACCGGGTCCGCAAGCAAGTTCCAGGACAGAGCCTAATTCACCGGCAGTGTAATGGCGATACGCAGCTGTGAGAAAACCTACCTCCCGGCTTACATCCCTTTGCAGAGCGATATCATAATAGAGGGCGCGCCTGTATAAGTTCAGGTGTTCCGCCATCGGATTTCACTTATACCTCCTCAAGAATTGGCCGACCCGTTTGACAAGGGAAAACGGCCGAACTTGGATAAGGATCTGGGCCTTCGACCAAATATTTACGTGAGCCAGGGGCCGAAATCCAGTGCCTGCGGATGCTTCGCCTCTACGGAGCCGTAATCCGGGAGGTGAAGGTTCCCAGTAATGAGTTGAGGATGCGGGCGCGGTACTCGATGGCAGTAGCCACGTTTTGCTGGTGCAGATCGAAAAGCCCGGCGTCGACTTCCATCACGCCGGCTTCGTTCTTGCGCACCGGGATGATTATGGCACTGTCTCCGTCCAACTTGATCACGGTCCGGGCAACGGGCCGGGCCTGGTCGAAGTTCGCCGAGCCATTATCGCCGATTTCCACGTATTGGGTCTCCACTTGCATCGTCGAAGCATCCTTTACGTAGCTGGCGACACTGGTTGCGGCGCTCTTGAGAGCATTTTCGAATTCGTTAGCCATGACTGTTCTCCTTAATTATTGGGTTTTTAGATCGCGGATCTTTTCAAGTTCAGCCAGGATCTGATTGACGTATTTCCATACGGCTGGCAAGGCCAGGAGGGCGCCGCCAGGCGAAGCCAGAAGGACTGAAAGCCTGGCGGCCCCCTGGGTGGTTACAATAAAGGTGCGTAGCATGGCGGCCCGGGAGGTGGTAGCCAGTAGCAGATTGTGGCGGTGCAAATCGACCTGTTGCGGCTGGAGATACTCCTCCCAAAGAGTATTCATATCCCCGGTCCAACCGACCACCGTGCGGGCCAGGAGGTGTCCTGTAACCTGAGTTTCCACCCAGGCAAAATGAGCAACCAGACGCGAGATTTTCTGGGTGAACTGCTGGAAGCCTTCAGTGGCCTTACCCAGTTCTGCGCGCAGGTCCTGGCCCAGGCCGAAACTCACCTCGGGTTGGCCCGTCTGAATTGCGGTTCGCCCGCTTGCGGCCAGCAGCTGTAATAGTTCGGCTTCGGCAGCAGGCAGAGGTCCGGCAGCAAAAGATATTTCGCCTCGAGTTTGCGCCTGAGAGCGGTTCACCAGGTTCTCTATTCTGTCCGGCAAGCTATCCAGCGCGTCCTGAGAGGATTGCAGGTAGGCCTGGGCGCCATCTAATTGCCGGATGGCCTGGGCTGGGTCCGCCGGAAGGTTTATCCTCCAGGTAGGGGCCTGCTCAAGGTCTGGAGCAGGTGCAGCGAAGGAAATCACCTCGCGGGCCGGTAGCGGCGGGATATCCCAGTTTCCGAGCAGGCCAGGCACGAGATCAGTCACAGGAGACCTCCATGGGTTCAGAGGCAGGAGATGATTGCAGTATCACGCAGGTTTCACAAGATCGGCGAGACCCGTGGCTGCCGATACGACGGTCTTGAGCAGCTCTGCGCGGCTGGCCTGGGCTTGCTGGAGCATGTCCATATGGACCTTCCACAAAGCGGTATCGACCTCCCCGCCCTCCTCGGGTACGCAGATCAGCGTATCGCCATCGATTTTGATATGAGTCAGGGCGCGCAGCCGGGCACCGGTGAACTGGCCGTTCTCGTACTTAACGGCCGACATGTCCTCACTAACATAGGTAGAGACCTCCAGGCTAGTGGCGTCGTCCAGGGCCTTGCTCAGAAAATCCCCCAGTTTGCCGACAAACTGCTGGAGTGAGGTGCCCATGCTGGCCTGTACCTGCCTGAAGTTATCGATCAGGCCGTAGTCCACCTCTGGGGTCGTGGTCGTTGAGGGCTGCGTTCCTGTGGGGGAGGCTGCGGAGGCAACAGTTTCTGCTGTGGGCTCTGGCTGTTGCCTGGGGGCAACGATCGTGATGACGGTCCGCTCAGCCTGAACTTGTGGCGCCGCCCCACCGGTTTCCACCATCAAGCGGGTGGCCGGATCGCCCAGGATCACGTAATTGCGGGCGTCATTGTTGGCCGTCCACATGCCAGCCAACTCCAGATCATCGGGCTTTTTGCCGAAACTGATGTCTTCCAATTCGGTGCTCAGATCGGAGGCCAATTCAGCGTAGCGCTCATTAAATTTCTCCAGGGCTGAGCCGATGGGATGGCCTTCCATGAGGCGCTTGAGAGTGCTTTCAAACACGGCCAGCTGGCGGCCGGCTTTGCCCCAGGTAAAGGAATAACCCCAGGCGCGCTCGACGTGGCCAACCACCGCCAGGGCGCCGCCTTGGGGATGAGCCAGCATGCGCTGTGGCAAATGGGCCAGGAACGCGTGGGGGGCGATCTCGGCGCGGGATTTAAAAGCCTGCCTGGCGAACTCGTCGAGACGAGGGGTTCCGGCGCCGTAGCAGGCGAAGTGGAATGCCATCAGGCCCAATAAGCGGGCATCCGCGTCCAAGTCGTCAGCGGAGAAGTAGAAGTCCTGCGGGATCGCCTCGCGCCAGTTTTTCGGACCGGGCCAGTCCTGGCAGAGTAAGGCACCCTGGTGAGGCAGCTGCCGATCGTCGCCAGTTGGGAATCCCATCCCATGGCTGGCGGAAAACAGCAGGGCGGGGGTTTGTGGACCACCCAGCAGCTGGCTTAGCTGCGCTTTGGTGGCCTGATCGCCCAAGATCGTCTCGATCGACCAGTTTTGCTGGTCCTGCGATACGCTTTCTGCCAGGGGTTTGACCAGCTCTTGAGCGCTGAGGTTGGTGGCGGGATCGTCAAGGTTGCTCACCCCGAAGAAAGTCGCCTTGCGAGGCAGTTTCAGGGCCTGCTTTTCCGCTTCGACGATGCTGCGAGCGTAGCGGGCATAGTCATCCAGGCTATCGAAGTGAATACGACCGACGGCGTACTGCACGTCCAACTGGGATTGAACGCGGTAAGGGATGGTTTCCGGATCGCCAACGATGAGCAGGTAGTAGGGCACCTTTTCCGGATCGGCGGGACCAGGGCCGGCACCCTGGCGGGTGAGGAAATCCAGCTTTGACTCGTCGGGACGGTACCCGTCTGGACCACTGTACTCCTTGTAATAGGTCTCATTGGTTTGGGTAGCCTGCTCGCGCCTGAAGTCCAAGAGCTCCTTCAAGGCCTCGCGCACGGCTGGGTCAGTCTTGGCCGGGAAGATGACGGCCCAGCCGGTTTCGGCCAGGTTCTTGGGGTCAACACCCTCTTTGACGCCGTAATGCCCTTCCATGCGGCGTTGGTACCACCACTTAAGCTCTTTTATGCGCTGCTGATCTTCCTCGCTCTCGGGCTGCCCGCGAATGACGGTGGATACCTGCGCCGGGGTCATGGGAGGCAGCAGGTAATCGCCGCTGGCACCGTCGACGCCGTTGAAAAACAGTTGTTGAGCACTCATAAGAATCTCTCCTGCTGGGTTAATCGGGTTATCGCTATAGATTGTCTCTTCGTAACAGTTCAGTCTGCCTTTGAATGGGACGCGGATGCTTCGGCAAGCTCAGCACAAGTGAACGCGGATGATCGCGGATTTTTGCCCTTTAGCAACTATCCTGGGACAGGCCCTTCGACTTCGCTCAGGACAGGCCCTTCGACTGCGGCTGCGCGTAGCGGGCGCATTCCGCAGCCTCGGTCAGGAGACCTCGGCGATCAAAGAGCGGACACGCCTTTCGGCTTCGCTGGGCAGCCAATGGCCTTTCACCAGTGAAAGGCATCATATTCAATTCCTTCCGCGGCCCTCGGCGCTCGTCAGCATCCCATAAAATTGACCTGAGCAGTAACGTCTCCTCGCAATGGAGGGCCCTAAGGTGCAGGTGTAGGGCTCGGTGAGGGCGTTTCCGAGGGGGAAATCTGGCAGATATCGTGCTGAGCGCGTCCGGGGAAAAACTGGCGCCACTCATCGGGGTTCAGATCTCTTCCAGCCAGTTTACAGGCGCGCTGTTCCCAGGACTGGATGTCGACGTCCCACAAAGTTATGCTGCCAGTATCGCTGCCCGAGACCAGAGTCTTTGAATCCGGAGCGAAGCTCAGGCTGGTTACACCGCCGTTGGCGCCCAGAAGGGCCTGGCCGATGGGTTGGAAGGTGGTTGCATCCCATAAGATCAGGGTTTGATCCAGGCTGCCTGAAGCCAGCATCTGGCCATTCTGTGGACTGAAGGCCAGGCTGATTACGCTGTCCGAATGTCTAGATGGGAAGCGTTCTATTTGCTGGCCGGAAGATAGGTCAGACAAAATGATGGTTTTGTCTTTGCTACCCGAAGCCAGGCTGCTGCCATCCGGACTGAAAGCCAGGCTGAGGATGGAGTCGGTATGCTCAGTACTAATTTCTTTAAGCAGATCGCCTGTGGCAGCATCCCACAAGTCGATATTGTTTTGAGAGCAGAAAGTATTGTTACCTTCCTGACTAACCTGCCCACAGAGTCCAGAGGCCAGGGTTTGACTATCGGGGCTAAAGGCCAGGCTCGAGATTGGGCCCTTTCCGGTTTGAACCGGTGGTTGGACGGATTCCCCGGTGCTGGCGCTGCGGATTTCAAGGCTGCCGTCTGCATATCCTAACGCAAGCCAGGACTGGTTTGGACTTAACGCCACACTAGTGGGTTCATTTTGCGTGGCAACCGGGAGGTCGTTTTCGTTCCCGGTATTGGGGCTAAAGCCTGCGACCAGCGTGCTGCCCGATTGGCTGCCGGCCAAGAGTACATCCCCATCCGCGCCGGAAAGCAGCGCCTTCACGTCCGCGAGGTTGATGCCCCGGTTTTGGCCAAGGGGAAGCTGGGTGATGACTTCGTAAATCCCGACGGTGTTGTCGAAGCTCCCGGAAGCCAGCAAAGACTTGCCCTTGAGGCTGAAGGCCAGGCTATTGACTCGCAGGGTATTATCCGTAATAGGAGGCAGCTGCGTACGGGTGTTGAGATCCCAAAAGTGGATGGTGGCATCGTCGCCAGCGGAGGCGAGGGTTGTGCCGTCGCGGTCGAAGGCCAGGCTGCGCACGGCGCGGCTGTGCCCTTTGAGTGGTTCGCCCTGGGGTTGGAGGGTGGCGGCGTTCCAGATGGTGATGGTCCCGTTTCCCGCACCGGAGGCCAGCAGGCGATTGTTTAGGGACCAGGAGACGCTCCAGATGGGGCTCGTTTGTCTGGGTAGCACAGTACCTGCGCCGCTGTTTGGTTCGAGCTCCACTTCCTGGTTGTTGTCCCCGCCCCCAGCCTGCTGGTAAAGTCGCATCATTTCGTTTGCATCCCATATCCAGACGCGGCTGTCGTCCCCTCCAGAGGCCAACCTGGATCCATCAGGGGACCACGAAACGCTGTTGACGGTATCGTTGTGGCCTTTCAGGGTGATGATATGGCGGCGAAGGGCGGTGTCCCAGATCTGGATTTGAGATCCAGATGCCAGAGCGAGTTGAGACCCGTCGCGGTTATATGAGATACTGTGCACGATGTTTTTTGCAAACAAGCGCGGCTGAGTTATCCGGGCGGGCTGCCCGGGAGTGACATCCCATAATACAACATAATTATCCGCCCCAGCGGTGGCCAATGTATTCCCGTCCGGGCTGAACGCGATGCTGTAGATGAAGGTGGTGGAAGGGTTTTCCAGGGTTTCGATGATTTTTTGGCCCGGCACATCCCATAGATAGATCAGACCATCCTGCGTGCTCCAGGCCAGGCGCTGTCCATCCGGGCTGAACGCCACGGCGTAGACGTCCGAATTTTGGCGAGGAGGTAGAAATGGCCCAAAGGGAACGACCGAGCGGCTTAGAGCGCGTTCCAAACCGGTGAGCAAGGCGCTTTTGGCCTGGAGGGTGTCCGAGGTTTGGTAGGCGGCCACGCTCAGCAATAGAGCCAGGTCAGATTGCTGCCCAAGGTAGTTAAGAGCCAGCGAGGAAAGTTCACGCGAGGCAGCTACAGCTGCGTTGGCTTCCGCGGTGGCCCTTTGGAACTCAGCTTGCGTGCTGGCCGCCTGGGCGGTGGCTCGACCGGCTACTGCGGTCCCTTTGGCGGAGGCTTCGATTGCCTGGGCAACCACGGCGGTTTCTTTTTGGTTGAAAGCATCCGTGCTGGCAGCCTGGGCGGTGCGCTCATTGGCCTGTGCGGTTTGTCTATTGGCATCCGCCAGGGCACGCTGCGTGCTTTCCATGTGGGCGAACTGGTTGGATTGCACCGCCAGGAAACCGGCGATGATGGCGAGGACCACGGCCAGGGCACCGACGGCGGAGATGATGCGGGTCAAACGGGCCTGGAGTTCGGCGCGCTTTTTCTCGGCTTCCAATTCAATCGCTTGTTGGGCAAGAGTACGTTCGCGTTCTTCCCGGGCGCAGATTTCCTGACTGGCCTCCAGGAATTCCCTTTCCACGGGAAGTAATTCAGCGTCATGCCCGGCAGCCCAGTTTTCGGCTTTCTCAAGGTCTTTATCACGCAACAGCAAACGATCGGGACGTTCATTACGTTGCCAGAGATCTGCAGAACGCTGCAACAGGCTTAAGTGTTTTAACAGCCAGGTAGCATTGTCCCGCCGGACGGGTTCAATCAGGCGATCGTGGGCCAGTTCAAACCAGGTAGCGCCACCACGCTTCTCCGCTCGCACCAAGTGGGCGTCCTCTAAGAGGCGGATGGCCTGATTGTCCAAGCCACTGCTTTTCTCCGACTCCATAAGGACCTGGCTGCGGATTCCCTGCTCGGTGATCAGCTGACGGTCAAACCACTCGCGAATAAGCCTCTGGCTGGCTTGCGTGGCCCGAGATACGGCTGTTACCTGATCGGCGTAGTAATCCGCCAGGGCTGTGTCGACGGTTCCAATGGCTCTTACATCCGATTCCTGTATTTGAGAGCCAGCCGAGTCGCGGTTTTCCCACAACCGGTAGCACACTACCTGCAGCTGGACTGGTTCGACGTACTGGCCCAACTGATCCTCTACGGTGCCGTCCGGTCGTTGCACCCGTACCCGGCGCAAATCATCGGCGAGCAGGTTAGCAGCCTTATCCTGGAAATCTACGCCGGCCTCACGTGCTGGCTGCTGGATCGCCTGGCGAGCTGAGCGAACCTCGAGGCGATCCAGGCGAAAAGTATTCCTGAGCCGAGTGGGTACGAAGCGCAAGTATGGATCCAAGGCAGCCACATAATCCTCGCGCATCGAAAATAATGCCCAGCGCTTGCGGTTGCGCAGCGCGGAACCGATCTGGGAGAAAAATTCCGTCTTGGCATCCTGATCGGTGGGACTGAGGCTCAGTATCTCCTCGAATTGATCGAAAATGAGCACGGCGGTATCGGGATCGTCTGCATCCCTGGGAAACTCCTTCAGGTATTCGTCCACCGTCAAGCCCGCCAATTCTTGCAGAGGTTGCTTTTTCTCCTCCGGAAGGGCCTCTTCTAAAGAAAGCAGAAAACTGAGGACGTAGCGGTTGGGCAGGGAATCTTTGGGAAAGGTGGTGGGTGGTCGAAGGTTGACGCGGGCGGTGGGAAGGAGGCGGAAATTCTCCTCCTCCAAACTGGGAATCAGACCAGCCTGGATGAGAGAAGTTTTGCCAGCTCCCGAGGGCGAGTAGAGCAGCACAATGCGTTCGGCGATCAAGAGATCAAGCAGATCACGCAATTCCGCGTCACGACCGTAAATCTTTTCCCCGGTTTTGAAGGCACGTGGGCCTACGTAAGGGTTGGAAATGGTCATAACTATTTCCTACGGATGGTTCCGTTTCAGGTGCTGTTGAAGTTCTTTCATGAAGTCTACGGTGCTGCCCCAATAAATGCTGATGTCGGCCCCTTTCGAGAAGTAATTTTCCAGGTAGCGGCGGGCGCGCTCCGGTTCCAGTATGCGGCCCTCCTCGGGCTCGATCTGAGCGGCGATGTGGGCATAGCGGTCGCGCCGGCCGCCTCCCTGCCGGGAGATGATACTGCGGAAGAGGACGCGGAAATTCCAATCGTCCATTTGGAAGCCCAGAAATAACAGGGCGGTGTCCGTTAGGGCACGGCGCACTGCGGGAGGGACGAGCTTGTTGTTGCTGGTAACTCCGATCAAGAAATCGAAATAATCGTCTTCGGTGAGGACAACGGAATCGGGTTCATCGAACTGGCCGAAGAGATGGTATACGAGCGGCCGTTCCGGTGAGGGAAAGTATTCCGGCTCGCGGTCATAGATGGACTCGGCTTGTTCGACATATTCGTTCCACGGACAGAGCACTACCTGGGGATCCTTACCGGCTTCTTTGAGGGCTGAGGACAGCAGAGCGTTGAAATTGGTGGTGATATAGATGGGTAGCGGCAGTTCGGCGATCACTTTGTAAGGCTCCAGAGGGTCGCGAGCGCGC
>DASQQR010000012.1:0-2744 GCA_035643335.1 Anaerolineales bacterium | reverse complement strand
TCTGGAGATTAACCAACCTTGGGACCGGGCGATCGCTCACCACCTCTACGCCAACAACCTGGAACAGCGCTTAAAACAGGAAATCGTCTTGGGGATGGGTGGCATGCGGGTCCTTGAAGCCCTCGACATTCATCCCGCTGCGCTACACTTGAACGAGGGCCATCCTGCCCTGGCGATCCTCGAACGCATCCGGGGACTCGTGGAAAGTGGAGCCGATTTCGAGGCCGCCGCTCAAAAGGTGCGGGAGAGCACGGTTTTCACCACCCATACTCCGGTGCCGGCCGGGACCGACGTTTACCCCTTCCAGCTCATGGAGAAGTATTTCGATCAATATTATCCCCAGCTCGGCATTAGTCACGATGCCTTCCTCCAACTCGGTATCAACCCCGAGGATCCCGGGGCGGGTTTTAACATGACTGTCTTTGCCCTGCGGATGGCCCAATTCTGCAATGCGGTCAGCCAACGCCATGGGGAGGTGGCTCGCAAAATGTGGGCAGGCCTGTGGCCGGACAAGAAAGAGCAGGATGTGCCGATTAGAGCCATCACCAATGGGGTACACTTGCCCAGCTGGATCGAACCCATTCGCTTGCAGCCGCTGCTTAACAGGTATCTGGGCCCAGCCTGGTTGGCTGACCAGGACCGGCCCGCGTTGTGGGAACTTGTGGACGAAATTCCCGACCAGGATTTATGGCGCCTGCACTATGACCTCAAGGTTCTCTTGCTCAGTCAAATTGACGACCACGCTCGGGAGCGCTGGCACAAGGATAAGGTAGCCGCCGCAAGTGTGATCGCATTCGGCTCGTTGCTCGAGCCCGACATCCTGACGCTGGGTTTCGCCAGGCGTTTTACTGGCTACAAGCGGCCTGATTTGATTTTGTATGATCTCGAACGGTTGAAGCGCTTGTTGAAAGACCCCTGGCACCCCGTCCAGATCATCTTTTCAGGCATAGCCCATCCTGCTGATACGGAAGGTAAAAACCTGATACAAAAGATCTTTCGTCTGGCCCAGGACCCGGAGTGCGCCGGGAGGATTGGCTTCGTGGAGAACTACGACCAGCAGCTGGCGGAGTATATGGTGCAAGGTGTGGACATCTGGATCAATAACCCCTTGCCTCCACTGGAGGCCAGCGGGACCAGCGGCATGAAAGCCAGTGTCAACGGCACCCCAAATCTTTCAATTTTGGATGGCTGGTGGATTGAAGGACATAACGGCGAAAACGGCTGGGCTTTTGGCGGAGAAGAGATCGAGGGAGACCGCACCCAGGCTGATGCGGAAGCGCTCTATCATCTCCTTGAAGAAGAGATCATACCGCTTTACTACCAACGTTCAGATGATGAGGTGCCGGGGGAATTTGTCCAGGTGATGAAGGCAGCCATCAAGTCTGTCGCCCCCAACTTCAGTGCCCAGCGCATGTTGAAGGAATACGTAAAGTTATTCTATGAGCAAGCCCTTGGTCTTGACTGATAGAGCAATTGGCCAACCCGATTTGATTAAGTTTTGATAAAATAGGATTTAACGTAGAAAAATAATCTCAAATCGACCGCAAAAGAAAATCCGGCTCTCCCGTTTCTAACGGGAACAAACCCTGGTCCTGTCCCGCAGCGGACGACCCGAAAATCCTTCCCAACCAGACCTGGCTGACTCGTTTCTGATCCGAGAAAAGCCCGATTTGGGGGGTATCTAATTCTCGCACCCGAAGGAGCTAACCGATGACAACGCTCGCAACTGCGGCGCCGCCCTCCGCTTTCGCCATTTTCCGGCGGCGTTCCTTTACGATGTTGTGGGTCGCCGATTTCGTCTCTACGGCGGGCAGCGCTCTGACTTCCTTGGCCGCCTCCATATTGATCTTTCGAGTGACCGGTTCGGCCCTGAGCGTGGGTTTGATGCTGATGGCAACTGCGGTGCCTAGCTTGCTGGTTGGCCTGATCGCCGGCGTATTTGTGGACCGGTACGACCGCAAGAGGATCATGATCGCCGCCGACCTGAGCCGCGCCATGCTGGTTTTCCTGATCCCTTTTCTGGTGCCGCTGAATATTGCCTGGCTCTACATCCTCGTCATGCTGTCCAGCGCGGTGGGCCAATTCTTCGATCCCGCTCACGAGAGCGTCCTGCCGGAGGTAGCTTCCGACGATGAGCTGGCCGCGGCGAATTCCTTGATCGCCATCAGTTCCTTCGGCTCGACCGCCATTGGCTTTGCGGCTTCCGGTTTGATCGCTTCTAAGTTGCCCATCGAATGGGCGTTCTATTTGGATGCGGTTTCATTTCTGGTCTCAGCGACCTGCATTGCCTTCATCCGCGTCAAGCCGGTGGAGGTAGAGGGCGATACCAACGTCGCGACCATAGTGCGCAATCTGCGAGCCGGCGCCAGCTTTTTGCTGGATTCATCAATCTTGCGATCGCTGTTTTTGGTTTCAGTCCCGGTAATGGTCAGTTTCGGGCTGTGGAATTCGTTATTATTGCCTTTCGCCATCCGGGCTCTAAAAGCAACTGAGTTTGAGTATGGCCTGCAAGAGGGGCTGACCTCAGTGGGTTTTGTCATTGCCAGCTTGCTGATGGCGCGCCTGGCTGACCGTTTGCGGGAGGGGCAGTGGATTACGTTGAGTTTTCTCGGTATGGGTATCGTGGGCGTTTTCTATGCCATGTCATCCTCGATACCTTTGGCCATCGGCCTGGTGATGGTCTCCGGCTTCCTGAATGCCCCCTCTTCAATCGGCAGGCGGCTGGTGATCCAGCGCAACACCAC
>DASQQR010000011.1:0-3014 GCA_035643335.1 Anaerolineales bacterium | reverse complement strand
GTTTTTGTACCAATCCGAATGTTTTCCGAATCCAACAGCAATGTAATAGATTCCGTTGGCTGGGTCGTAACGCACCACCTCGAGTACCGTGTGCCGGGGTAGCCCCGATTTCCGGCCAATATGGGTGAGCTCGAGGAACCGGTTCCCGAGCAGCTTCCCTAACCCCAGACGGTAAATCCAGATAGGGGCGCGCAGCGCCAGGCGGGCTAATCCGGTGGGTGGTCCGAGTTCCTTGACTTTCTCTGGCATACCTTTTTTCCTTAGTTCGTTGAGAACCCGTCCAGGCCGGTTACGAGGCTCGAGATTGACCCGCTGAAGGCAGCTCCAGGATCGCCCGCGTCCCCTTCCCAGCCTGGCTCTCTATCCGTATCGTTCCGCCCTGTGCCTCGATAATCCCCTTCGCAATAGAAAGGCCCAGGCCATTGCTGCGCACCAGGCCCTGGTCGCTTGTGCTGGCCTGGTAAAAACGCTCGAAAATGTGTGGCAGGTGTTCGGCGGGGATGCCGCTGCCATTGTCGCGCACAATAATCTGGCACCATCTGCCCCGTTGGGACGTCTCCAGGTGGATGGTACCGCCGGCTGGGGTGAAGCGCATGGCGTTGTCCAATAGAATCAACAAGACCTGCCTGATCCGGTCCCGGTCCCCATGAACGCCGCCGCCTAGATTTCCCAAACGCAGATTTATTCCCTTCTTGCCTGCTAATACCTCCACCTGGCGGGCAGTATCCGTCAGCATTTCCGGCAGGGAGACATATTCGCGTGAAAATGTGAGCCGCTGGGTGTCGAGCCGGGATAGCAACAACAGGTCGTTCACCATGCTGTTCATGTAGTCACTTTCATCCAGGATATCTTGTAGCAGCTCCTTGACTTCATCGTCGGGATGGCTGCGCAGGCCAACTTCCGTGCTTGCCTTGATGAGGGTCAGGGGTGTGCGCAACTCGTGGCTGGCATTCGAGACAAATGCCTGTTGTTGGTCCCACGCCTTTTGGGCGGGACCTAGCGAGCGACCGGATAGCCACCAGCTCCCCATACCCAATACTACACCGCTGGCGGCGCCCAGGGTGAGCAGCCCCAGGAGGAATTGATTCAGCACCCGGTCCTGGTCGGTAAGCACGCGGCCCAGCTGGAGCAGTACCGGCCCCTGCGGGCTATTGGTGCGATAGGTGAGTAAGCGTACTCTTGAACCGCCAGCATGGCTGACTGTGCGCAAGTCTTTGCCGTTGAGCAAAGCTGCGCGGCTGGCTTCTTCACTGCGGTAGAAGGACAATAGGGCCGGGTTGGCAGCGCTGATGAGATTACCGTTGGCATCCAAGGGCAAGGTGAAAATTGAGGCTAATTGTCCATCGTAACTATCTTCATCAACTTCTTCGTTCTGGGATTGTGAAGAAGCCGGGGCCACAATTCCTTGCCCGTCCTCCTCATCATCATCATGACCCTCATGTTCCGATTCTTGCACGATCAAAGGTCTGGGTTGAGTTGCCGTGGGAAGGACGGCCGGGCGGCCATTGATTGCTAGCCAGAGCTGCTCTGCTTCAACCAGCTCCGCAGGTAGGGGCAGGTTGTAGCTTCTGAACTGTTCGGCCATTTTATATTGCAGGGCTTGGTCGGTCTCTCTCTCGAAATAAAACTTGACCAGCGAATAGGATCCGAAACCGATTAGAACCACCAGGCCCAGGGCAGCCAGCAAATATAGCAGGGTAAGCTGCAATCTTAAGCGCTTAAGCATTTCCGGTTACCAGGCAATAGCCGGCGCCGCGCCGGGTCTGGATGGGATCCTTCATCCCCGGTTGGCTAAGCTTGTTCCGCAGGTACGAAATGTAGACATCCACGAGGGTAAGCTGCACCTCTTTCTCGTAAGACCAGACGTAGTCCATAATTTTCTGGCGCGACAGCACTTGATCAGGGTGGCGCATCAGGTACTCCAGCAGTGACCACTCCGTGGGCGTCAGCTCGAGAGGTTTGTTGCCGCGCCGGGCGGTATGACTGCGCAAATCCATCACCAGGTTACCGACCCGCAATTCGGAGACGCCGATCGTGTTCTGGCTGAAACGTCTTCCCAAGGCATACAGGCGCGCAATCAGCTCGTCGAAAGAGAAGGGTTTACCAAGGTAATCGTCCGCCCCACTGTACAGACCCGCTACCCGGTCCTCCACCTGGGTGCGGGCGGTCAGCATGAGGATGGCCATCGGGAGACGAGCAGACCGGATCGCCTGGCAGACGGAGGGCCCATCCCGTCCTGGAAGCATCCAATCGACAACCACAACATCGTGGGCACCTCGCAGAGCGATTTCAACACCCAGGTCTCCGTCGTGGGCCACGTCCACAGAGAATCTTTCGGCTTCTAAGACTTTACGCATCAGGTGGGTCAGGCGCTTATCGTCCTCGATGATCAAAATGCGCATACTTCTCACTCACTTCTAAAAACAAGCAATTCAGCTGAAGCCCAGCTTTCATTCCAACGCTTAGTTTAACCCCAAAAGATTGGAAAATGATTGGAAAATTCAGCAGCTTTCTTAAATCGGTTCCAATCTAAGATTGATATTCTTGTCAACAGACTTTGAGATGAGCGTCTCTGCGCTTATCCCGGATCCGGAGGTTGCGCTCTCTGTTTTCGAGCAGACACCGGAAATATGATCAATGGAAAGGAATATCACATGAACAAAACCGCTTTTCTCGTCTCGATTGCCTTGACCGCGTTTGTGCTCGTGTCGGTAGCAGGGATCGCCTACACCGTCCGCGGCGCGGAGCATTCGCAACAGGTGACGGCCACGCTGCCTGTGCCGACGAATGATCCGGCTCTAGAACAGGCCTTCAGCCAGCGTGAAGCCGCGTACCAGGATCTGATTGCCCAGGCCAATGCCCGCCTGGAACAAGCGCAAAAACGAGAGTTGGAATTGCAGGCGCAATTGGCGACTCGACAACCCACAAGCCAGCCCAGCGCAGTTCAGTCCACCCTGACGCCGGAAGAGGCCGCTGCCCTGGCCGTTGATTTCCTCGGGCAGAAAAGTGTGTAC
>DASQQR010000010.1:0-3310 GCA_035643335.1 Anaerolineales bacterium | reverse complement strand
TGCGTATTCCGGTGAAAACGATCACTTCTTCCGGTTGATGGCGATCAGCCAGACCGGTGCATGGCGATCGCCTGGTCCGGGCCAAAGCGATCGGGCAGCGGGACGACGCTGGAGCGGAAATCATACTATCAATTAGGGGCTGTTGGCAATGGCGAATGAACTTTCCTCATAGATTCTCCTTCCAGATGTAAACGATAAGCATTGTGTATTAGGCGGTCGAGAATGGCATCCGAGAGCGTGGGGTCGGGGATGCGGCTATGCCAGTCGGCCACCGGGACCTGGGTGACCACCATGGTGGCGCTCCGGCCATAGCGGTCGTCCAGGACCTCGAGCAGGTCTGTGGCCTGGGAGCGGGAGAGCGGGTCGCGCAGCCAGTCGTCGAAGATGAGCAGTGGTGTGCGGGCCAGCGTGCGCAGCAATTGGGGATAAGAGCCGTCGGCATGGGCCATCTCCAGGTCCTGGAGGAAACGGGAAGTACGCTCATAGCGGACCTTGTAGCCGGCCTGGGTCGCAGCCCGGCCAAGGGCGCAAGCGAGGAAAGATTTCCCTGCCCCGGTCGCCCCAAGTACCAACAGGTTAAGATGGTGCGCCACCCACTCGCTCTGGGCCAGTTGCAGGACTTGCCCCCGGTTGAGGCCGCGCCTGGGGGAGAGGTCCAGGTCCTCCAGGGTGGCCTGCAGCGGGAAGCGGGCAGCACGGATGCGACGGTTCAGGCGGTTGTTTTCCCGGCGGGTGGCTTCAATGTCCACCAGGAGGCCAAGCCGCTCTTCGAAAGAAAGTTCCGCATAATGGGGGCTGGCTAACTGCTCTTCCAGCGCCGCCCGGAAACCAACGAGACCGAGCTGACTGAGTTTTTCGAGTAATGGTTGGGTAAGCATGGCATTTCTCCTCAGTTGTAATAGCCTTCGCCCCGGATGTTGGCGTGGGTCGGTAGCGGCGTCGCCGGAGGCTGGTCGCGCTCGACCTGGTCCAGTTTGTTCTCGAGAATGTTGCGGATGCCCTTGTAGGTGCGGATGCCAGCCGGTAGCGCCCGCCGGCAGGCTGCTTCCAACCGGACGTTGGTGTAACGCTTGCCCAGACCCAGAATCCCCAGGCAGGAGCGATACGCCTGCTGCGGATGGCTCCTGCTCTCGAGAACGGCTGCAATGAGGTTCCTGGTGTGGGGTCCAATTTCCTCTGCCCAGCGCAGAAAGCGCTCTGGCGACCAGTCACTGACCGCTTGATGGGCCGGTGGCATATGCTCCCGTAGGGTGGAGAAACGCCCTTTCGCGTGGGAGCGTGGGTGGGAAGCCACCCGGACACGGTTGCGAAACACTTCCACCGTTTTCTCCGTCCCACGGACGTCCACTTCTTTGCCAATGAGCCCATAGGGCACACTGTAAAAGTGCTTGTCGAACTCGACGTGATAGTCGATGTGGACGCGCGCTTTCTTCCAGTGGGCGAACTCGTATGGCTGGGCCGGTAGTGGGGACAGCAAAGGTTTGTCCAGGCTCTCGAACAGCTCCCGCCGCGATTGCTCAAGATGGCGCATCGGGCGGTTGTTCAATTCCTCCAGCAGCTCCCGAATCACCTGGTTCAATTCACCCAGGCTAAAGAAAGTGTGGTCCCGCAGCCGGGCCAGAATCCAACGCTCGACCACCTGTACGCCAGCTTCGACCTTTGCCTTGTCTTTCGGCTTGCGCACTCGCGCCGGCACCACGGCCACACCATAGTGACGGGCGAACTCCTGGTAACTGGGGTTGATGTCTGGTTCGTACAGGTGCGGGCTCTTGACTCCGGCTTTGAGATTGTCCGGCACCAGCACCTCCGGCACGCCGCCCAGGAAAGCGAGGGCGCGAACGTGGGCGCCCAGCCAGTTGGGCAACGTCTGCGATTCGTGCGCTTCGGCATAGGTGTAGTTGCTGGCGCCCAGAACGGCGACGAAGATTTCGACCTCTCTGACCTCGCCGGTTTGGGCGTCTACCACCGGTACCGTCTGTCCGGCATAGTCGACGAACAGCTTCTCACCTGCCCGGTGCCGCTGCCGTAGCATCGGTTTCAGTTGCTCCGCCCACTGGTTGTAGTTGTGGCAGAACTGGCTGTAGCCGTACCCCTCGGGATGGGCCTGTCGATATTCCACCCACAGCAGGCTCAAGGTCACGCTCTTTCGCCGCAGTTCCTTGTGCACCTCTGCCCAGTCTGGCTGTGGGATGTTGCGTCTGGAGGCGGGCGACCGCTTGGGAAACAGCAGTTCCTCCAGTTCCTCGCCGCTCAACCCCTCCGGCAGCGGCCAGCTCAACCCGGCTGCTTTGGCATAGGCCACGTATTCGCTGACTGTGCCGGCAGAGACGGAGCAGGCCTGGGCAATCGCCCGGTGCGTTAGTTTCTTCTCGTACTTCAAACGCAGGATTTCTTCGATTTTGCGCATGGATAACCTCTTTTGGACCATCTCTTCCTCCTCAACTGTGATAGAGAAGAGAATGCCCTACTTGTTTTAGATTATCCAGCGTTGTCCCTAGCCATTGTGATTCCGGTCAGAAACATGATCACCATGAGCCGGAATCGGTGATCGGCATCGACCGGAATCCGTGATCGCCATGAACCGGAATCATTGATCGGCATCATCCAGAATCACTGATCGCCATGGGCCGGATTACGCATGCTTCATCTAATGTTTCATCGGAAAAGCCCATTATTTGCTTAAAAAACCCTCCCCGCTCAATACTTTTCGGATTCGTGGGAACTTCTCCGAGTAGAAAATCCAGCTTGCCATACGGCGAATTTCTTGGTCCGGGAATTCTAATTCTCGAGGGATCAAGACCCAATGAGTGGAACAAACCTGAAACGAACCTGCCACCCAGTTTAAAAGTGCCTGCCGTGAGCGCACCAGCGAAGGCACTCGACGCTCCCGTCAGTAGCAGATCCTCGTACCAATCTCGGCAAGGTCGTAACAGATTAATTACTCCTTGCTCAACTAAACCCCAAAGGAATCCATCTAATGCACCATAGACAAGAGCGCCACCAAAGGAAGTACTCACAGGAATCAGTGGAACAAACACCCCACTAATACCACCAGCGGTTGTTGAAGCAACCACGGACGTCCAATCAATATTTTCATGGTAAATCGCTTCCAAGAAAGGCATGCCCGCTTCCATATTGTCAAGAGTTTGGATGAAGAACACATTGGCTATAAACCCAATTCCGGCACCGAGACAGATGAGGGTATCAACGCCAAAGAATACGCAATTCCCCGTTGGATCGGTATACTTGACAGGGACAACGCCCAACAAAAACCCTAATAACAGTAGACAATCCGCAGGTTGTGCGCATC
>DASQQR010000009.1:0-11048 GCA_035643335.1 Anaerolineales bacterium | reverse complement strand
GTTCATCCGAATCCTCCTCAGAAGCTCTCTTGACTAGGGCAGCAGGCTGCGGACATCGACAGGCGGAAGCTCGTTCTCACCCTCGCCCTTATCCTTACCACCAATTGCCAGGCCGGCCTGCCGGTAGAAGTTATAACCAGGATATTTTCCAGGACCGCTGATCAGCAGGTCTTCTTTCTCATAAACCATATTGGGGCGTTGGAACTCGCTCATCTCAAAATCAGGCGTTAACTGAATGGCGTAAGTAGGGCACGCTTCCTCACACAATCCGCAGTAAATACACCGAGAAAAGTTTATCCGGAAGAACTTCGGATAGCGCCGTCCATGCTCATCTTCGGTAGCCTGCAACGCAATGCAGTCCACGGGACAGGCAATAGCGCACAGATAGCAGGCGACGCAGCGTTCCTCGCCATCCGGATCCCGCGAAAGGATGATGCGCCCGCGCCAACGAGGCGGCAAGTAAGGTTTCTCGTCTGGGTATTGAACGGTAACGCGCTTGGCGAAAGTGTGTTTCAATACTTCCCAGGTCGATTTCAAGACGCTTACAAACATACCTGCTCCTTTTCCCTGACTCTCAACTGATCGCCAGCAAAATCCCACCCGTAACCAACAGATTCAAAAGAGCTAAAGGCAACATAATCTTCCACCCGTAACCCATTAGCTGGTCGTACCTTGGCCGGGGGAGCGTTGCGCGCATAAGAATAAAGAAGCAAATCATGACAAACAGCTTAATTCCAAACCACACAATCGGCGGCAGGAGAGGCCCTTGCCACCCACCGAAATACAGGGTCACGAGCATGGCCGAGATCAAGGTGATCCCCAGATATTCTCCCACGAAGAACATGCCGAATTTCATCCCGGAATACTCCGAGTGGTAACCTGCGATCAGTTCACTCTCTGCTTCTGGCAAGTCAAAGGGCAGCCGGTGAGTCTCGGCGAAGCCAGCCACCATAAAAACCAGCATGCCGATAAATTGGGGGAAGACGAACCACAGGTGTTTTTGGGCCAGAACGATGTCTTTCAGGTTAAGAGATCCCGCCAGTAGAACAACACCCATCAACGAAATCCCCATAAAGACTTCGTAGCTGAGCATCTGGGCGGCAGCGCGCAATCCGCCTAACAGAGAATACTTGTTATTGGATGACCAGCCCGCCAGGACCACACTGTATACGCCCATGGACGACATGGCCAGGAAAAATAGCAGGCCGATATTAAAGTTCACAACCCCGATTCCGGCCGTAACTGGGATCACGGCGAAGGACATCAACACAGTTACGATGACGATTGCTGGAGCGATAATGAAAACTGGCTTGTCGGCAAAGGGAGGAATCCAGTCTTCCTTTGTGAATATCTTTAGAATGTCCGCCAAAACCTGCAACAAGCCAAAGGGACCGGCGCGATTAGGTCCGTAACGATCCTGCCACAGCCCGAGCAGCCGCCTCTCTAACCAGATCAATCCAGCAGCGATGGAAATCGCGGCAATCAAAACGCCAAAGGCATTCAGCAAACCAATTGCGACCGGGCTCATAGTATCCTTATTCCTCGCTTTCTTCACTGGTCCCAGGCCCTACATGCCCCCAATCTGGCAGAGCCAGTGCCGGCATCCCGGCTAATCCAACAGGCAAACCGGCAACGCCAGAGGGCAGCGACTCCAGCAGCTTAAGCGGCAGATTCTGAGAAATCTGGCCCAAGGTGAGCTCAGCGATATCCCCTTCTTTCAGGTGCAGACTCTCGGCATCACTCCGGTTCAGGGCCAGGTATGGAATTGGAGCCAGCTCAACAATTCCAGGGGTGTGTACGCTTAATTCTTCCGACCCGAAGATGTGGAAAAGCGGCAGGATCCTCCATTCACCCTCACGCGGTTGAAAGGCCTGCGGTATCTGCTCATAATAGCTGACATTTTCTGGCGCAGAAGGTTCAATCAAGCGCTTTCCCGGATCCCCACCTTTCAGTGGGCCCGCGACCTCACTCTGAAATTTGTTCAGCGCTTGAACAGAATTCCAACCCGGAGCCCAATAACGGGCGGCTAACGGAGCCGGAGGGATGCCCTTAAACCCTTCCATAGTGAAGGACATGGCTGTATCCGGGTCTTGCGGCGGTTTGGGTTCGCTGACGTTCACGTTGGCATTCATGGCTGTCCGCCCCGAGTAACGGTGAGGGGCGCGGGGAATCTTCTCCCCAGCGATACGAAAATCAGCTCGGGGAGTGATCTCAGGCACAGGCGCAAACAGGGCTATCTCGGCTGCTAAAGCGGCGGTAATATCGTCCAGGATGGCCCACTGGCGCGCCTCTTCCCGGCCAGCCAGATTGATCATGTCGCGCAACCAACGCCAGCTCTCCTGGACATCGCCTTGAGGGACAAATACTTGCAGGAAGCGTTGGGCTCGTCCCTCGTTATTCACGAAGGTACCATCCCCTTCGGCGAAAGTCGCGGCGGGCAGGACAACTTCTGCTTTGTCAGTGGTGCGATTCTCCAGATGATCGATCGCGATGACGTGCTTTGCAACGCCAAGCAGCCTGTCCACAAGACTGGAATCTGCCCGGCGGTAGAGATCATTTTCCAGGATAACGAGGGTATCGGCTTCACCCTTTTCAAGCCGTTCAGAAGCATCTGAGAGAGTTCCGCAATCCACCAAACCTAACCCAAAGTCATTGGGCTCAGGGACTACGAAACTTATACCAACCGGTTTCTTAAGCCCAGATAAAGCCCAGGCTACGTTGGCGGCAGCCTGGAGCAAGGCCTCACTACCGCTACTAATTCCCGAGATCACCAGCGGCCTTTCAGCGGCTTTCAAGGCACCAGCAATGTCCTCGGCAAGGGTGCGCAATTCATCGGAAAGGTCTGGTACCGGCGCTGCGGTGGTGTCCAACGCATGGGCAACAGCAAATCCCAGACGCGCCAAGTCTTCAGGCGAAGCATGGTAGGTCTTGGCCGCAATCTGATCCAGCCTGGTGCCTGTCGAAGTGGCGAGATAGAGGGGGCCCGTCTCGTCCTGCACCGCTTCACGAATGGCGGCATCATTCCAGTCAGGGATTTGCATCTTGCCCAAGATGTGCATCGGCTGATGGCGCACTGACTGGCGCAACGCGTAGGCCATCATCGGCGCGGTGTTGTTCAGATCCTCACCCAATACCAGCACTGCATCGGATTGCTCGACATCGTGGAGAGAGGCCGAACGAGCCGGGCCCTCTCTCAGAATCCGCAATGCAGTAACCAACAGCTGGTGCTCCTGATCCGAAACACCGGCAAAGAAGCGATCTGGCCCAACCAGGGTGCGAAGGGCGAAGTTACTCTCCAGAGAGGCCCGCGGCGACCCAATACCAACTAATCCGGAGCTATTTGCCAGTATATCCTTCAAAATCGACTGAGCTTCACCGACAGCGACCGCCTTCAGTTGTTGGCTGCCATCCTTGCGCGCGAACGGCTCGCGAATCCGCCTGGCGCTGTTGACGAATTCGTATCCGTAACGCCCACGGTCACATAGGAAGTAACCATTGACCTGACGGTTGTAGCGGTTGCGGACGCGGCGCAGCTCCCCATAGCGTTCACCGGGGATGGTATTGCAGCCTAGTCCACAGTGTACACATACCGACGGAGCGGTCGTAAGGTCCCATTTGCGGGTATAGTGCTCCTTCAGGGTCTTGTCGGTGAATACCCCCGTCGGGCAAACTTCAACCAGGTTTCCGCTGAACTCGCTTTCCAGGACACCGTCCGCCTGGCGGCCAAAATACACCTGGTCATGAGCCCTGAAGACGTCCAGGTCATCTCCACCGGCAAAGTCCCGGTAGAAGCGCACACACCGGTAGCACTGGATGCAACGGTTCATCTCGTGATTAACGAAGGGACCCAAATATTGGTTGCGATACGTGCGTTTCTTAAAACGAAAGCGGCGATAGTCGTGACCGGTCATGACGGTCATATCCTGAAGGTGACACTCGCCGCCCTCGTCACAAATCGGGCAATCGTGCGGATGGTTTACCATCAGCCATTCGATCACCGTTGCCCGAAAATGCACCGCCTCGGGATCGTGAATAGAAATACGAGTTCCATCGGCAGCTGGCGTCATGCAAGCCATCACGATCTTGCCCTGCTGGTCGTTTTCGTCCTTATACTGCTTTACGGCACATTGACGGCAGGCGCCTACTGAACCCATCGCCGGGTGCCAACAGAAATACGGGATATCGAGGCCTAGAGACAGACCGACATGCAGCAGGTTTTTGTTCGAATCGACTTCATATTCCTTGCCATCAATATAAATGGTCGCCACTACCTACCTCCACGGGCACCTTTTTTCGCTAATGTGTTGGTCGAAATCTTCACGGAAGTACTTCAAGGCGCTTTGAAGTGGCTCGACCGCTCCGGGAGCCAAAGCGCAGAATGTATTCCCAGGACCAAGAAACCGAGAATGCATTTCTAATAATCCAATATCTTGGGGTTGTCCCTGACCCTCTTCAATAGATAGAAGAGTCTTCTCTACCCAGGGCAGGCCTTCCCGGCACGGCGTACACCACCCGCACGATTCCTGCGCGAAAAAATGTTCCAAATTATGGACCATGGCAACTGGGCAGGTTTGATCATCCAGCACAATGATTGTCCCGGTTCCCAGGCGACTGCCGACCTCTTGGACGGCGTTGAAGTCCAGCTGCACATCCATATGATCTTCAATCAGAAAGTCGGTTGAGGCACCCCCAGGCAAAGCACCCCGGAACTTGAACCCTTCGCGCATGCCACCCGCGTGTTCTTCAAGAATCTCCCGCAAGGTGGTCCCCATGGGCAGTTCCCAGCAGCCTGGTCGCTTAACTTTCCCGCTCACGCCATATAGTTTCGTCCCCCCATCCCTGGTATGGCTCAAGCCACGAAACCACTCTGCGCCAAGATTGACAATGTGGGGGACATTGCACAACGTTTCGACGTTGTTGACGATAGTCGGCTTACCCCACAAACCACTTACCTGAGGGAAAGGGGGCTTGGCCCGTGGTGTGGCCCGTTTTCCCTCCAGGCTATTGAGCAATCCAGTCTCTTCACCGCACATGTAGCGCCCGGCGCTCGTATGAACCTGGAGTTCGAAATTGTACCCGGAACCCAGGATATTTTTGCCCAGATAGCCGGCTTCGTAGGCCTCGGCGATGGCTTCGCGCAGCTTGCGCTCGGACTCCTTGTACGCCCAGCGCAAGAAAATGTAACCAACGTCAGCCTGGATAGCGTAAGCGCTCACAATCATGGCTTCGACGACTAAGTGGGGGTCACCCTCCAACAGAACCCGGTCCTTAAACGTACCTGGTTCCATTTCATCGGCGTTCATGATCAGGTATTTTGGCCGGGGAGCATCCTCGCCCATGGGCACAAAACTCCATTTCATGCCGGTAGGAAAGCCTGCACCGCCGCGCCCGCGCAGATTGGACTGCTTGACAACTTCGGTCACGTCGCCCGGGGCCATGTCCTTGAGCGCCTTTCGCACTGCCTGATACCCACCAGCGTTTTCGTATCCTTTGAGGTCTAAGGGTTCCTCGCCTGGCCGGATATTATTGGTTAGAGGTTTTTCCATTTTTATCCAGTCCCATACTTGTCCAGTATTTGGTCGATTTTTTCGGGGCTCAAATCCCGGTGGAGATCTTCCCCGACCATCATTGCCGGAGCATGGTCACAAGTACCTAAACATACCATCGGCAACAGGGTAAATTTTCCATCGGGGGTGGTTTCACCATATCGAATACCAAGCCGGTCCTGGAGATGGTCCCTGATCCCCTCATACCCCATCAGCCAACAACTGATGCTATCACATAAGAGGATCACATGCTTTCCTACAGGCTTTCGATAGATCAAGTTATAGAAGGTGGCCACATTGTCCAGCTCGGCCACTGACATGTCGAGGAGAGGAGCCAGGTCTTCAAGGCCCTCATCAGACACCCAGCCTCGGTGCCGCTGCAGGATTTTCATCGCTTCGATGCAGGCGGCCCGCTTATAATCGTAATGTTCCAGCTCTTTCTCGATCTCCTGCCGTTCGTCTTCAGTCAGCATCAATCCAACTCCTCATCACTTACCGGTCCACATCGGCCAACACGAAATCGACACTCCCCAAGATCGCCAGGAGGTCGGGAACCAGCAAGCCCCGGCTGATGTAGGGAATCATTTGAATGTGTGGAAACGATGGGGCGCGGATACGAGTACGGTAGGATTCTGTATTTCCATCGCTGATCAAGTAATATCCATTGTTACCTTTTGTCGCTTCAACCTCGGCAAAAGCTTCGCCCGGTGGGATGACCGGACCCCAGCTGACGTTCAGAAAATGGGTGATCAATGTTTCGATATCGAACATCGTGCGTTCTTTGAGGGGAGGCGTGGCCTGCGGGTGGTCAGATTTATAGGGACCGGACGGCATGTTATTCAAGCACTGTTCGATGATGCGTAGACTCTGGCGCATTTCCTCAACGCGCACCACAGCGCGGTCATAACTATCCCCGTGGGTAGCGGTGGGGATATCAAACTCAAACTGGTCATACATCGAGTAGGGACGCTTTTTGCGAAAGTCCCACTCCAGGCCTGTCGCGCGCAGACCTGGACCGGTAACGCCCCACTCAACGGCTTCTTCCGTGTCGTACTCACCAACACCTTTGGTACGAGCCTGGATAATCCTATTCTGCATGACCAGCTTATCGTACTGATCTATGCGCGCGGGCATGTAGTCCAGAAAATCTCGCACCATCTTATCCCAACCGTTCGGCAAATCCTGCGCGACACCACCGATACGGAACCAGCTGGGGTGCATACGCCCACCGGTAACCGCGCCCACAAAATCAAAGATGCGCTCACGATCGGAGAACATATAGAATACGGGCGAAAGCTGGCCTATGTCCTGGGCAAAGGTGCCATACCATACCAGGTGGCTGGACAGGCGGAAGAATTCCGCCATCATCACACGGATCACCTGAGCGCGTTCAGGGATCTCTATTCCAGCAAGCTTCTCCACTGCCATAACATAGGGGAAGTTGTTCATCACTCCACCCAGGTAATCTACCCGATCCGTATACGGGATATAAGTGTGCCAGGATTGGCGTTCACCCATTTTTTCCGCTCCCCGGTGGTGAAAGCCGATATCGGGGACCGCATCGAGGATCTGCTCGCCATCGAGCTGCAATACGATGCGCAGAACGCCGTGCGTACCGGGGTGCTGGGGCCCGAGATTTAGAAACATGAAATCCGAATCCTCACTCTGGCGTTGCAGCCCCCAATCTTCTGGATGAAATTGAAGGGCCTCCTGCTCCCGGTCCTGTTTGTCATCGGGAAGCTGAAACGGTCCGATTTCAGTGCCTCGAGCGGGATGTTCTTTTCGGAGAGGATGGCCCTCCCAGGTTAGAGGCATCAATATGCGCCGGAGATGGGGATGGCCATCGAATTTGATGCCAAACATATCCCAGACCTCGCGCTCGTACCAATCGGCATTGGACCACAAATCCGTTATCGTCTTAAGAGAGGGGTATTCACCTTTAAGCGGTACTTTGATGCGGACATCTGCATTGCGGTCAAACGAGAGCAGCTGATAGACTACCGTAAAATCACTGGGTGGCTGCCCGTCTCGATGGCTACGGACGCGTTCATCGATGGCAGTGAGATCGTAGAGCATGCGGTAAGGTTGTTGAACCTCACGCTTTAGATAGCGCAGCACATCCCTTAGGGTATCTCCGCTTATCCAGATGGTGGGCATATCATCCCGAGTTGGCTGCTGCGCCAGCACAGCCTCACCAAACCGTTCCTTCAAATCCTGATATATGCTGGAGTCTTCGTTCATGTCGGATACGTCTTTCGAGAAGGTCGAATTTTTCTACCCAAATCCGAGTTGCACCTCGGAGTATAAATTGGTTATTGGAAGGAGTTAAACCTCAGTGGGAGGTCTCAAAACTGTTGCCTTTTGGCGCCGTTCGCGTTTTAGATCCCGCATCGACGGTTTTTCAGGCTTGATAACGCCCTGGGGGCCAATCGTCCAGCTCAACGGCCGTTTTTCCTTGCCGACGGACTCCGCCAGCAAGGTAAGCCCTTCTAAGAAGGCATCAGGTCGGGGCGGGCAACCGGGCACATACATGTCCACTGGCAGAAACTTATCGACGCCTTGGACGACGCTATAAATATCGTACATGCCCCCGGAGTTAGCGCAAGATCCCATCGAGATCACCCAACGCGGTTCCATCATTTGTTCGTATAAGCGCTTTACGATCGGCGCCATTTTGATGAAGACGGTTCCTGCGATCACCATAACATCCGCTTCTCTAGGCGTGCCCCGAATCACTTCTGCGCCAAAGCGCGAGATATCGTATCTACTGGTGATGCTGGTAGCCATTTCGACATAGCAGCACGAAAGGCCGAAGTTGAACGGCCACATGGAATAGCGCCTTCCCCAGGCGATCAAATCCTGGATGCGCGTCAGCGCGAGAATCCGACCAAAGATTTGATCGAAAGTTCCTTCACCGCCTTCAATGGGGGCCTCACTGGCCGCCTTACTTAACATCCATCTCATTGCCGATGCATCCTCTCAGTCTTGTTCAACTTTCCTCCTCGGACTCTTCTTCCTCCGGCTCCGCCGAGGCGGGATTCAATTCCCAGCGCTCTTGATCTCGCTGCTCGAGTTTTTCCTCGGTATGCAACGGTTCATCCGGTTCGTATGAGATGCCTAAAGCATCTCCAAGTTCATCCACCACATCCTGGTCCGGGGTCGGCGTCGTGCCGCCAACGCCTTCTTCGCCGGCCGCGTCCACGTCTTCCCAGGCCGCATCGACATCTCCACCGGACAAATCAGGGGCTGTCGAATGATGTTGGTGCAGTTCCTCGAGCAGTTCCTGGCTTCCGGAGGTTAAACGCTGCCTTTCATCAAAGTCTTCTTCGACCGACTCATCCTGCGTGTATTCCTCAATCTCCCCCATAACCGCTGCCTCGTTGGTGTCAACTTCTAGATACTCCTCTGACTGAGCCTCCTTCAGCGGACGCGATTCTTCTTCAGTGTCCTGGTCGGCCAGGACCGAACCAGTCGGCGACTCTTCCGGCCTCTCGTACTTGCCCTCATCTGCTGGAGTATCGATTGATCTATAGTAGGCCTCTTCCTCTTCCTGCTCCAGTTCTTCGATATCTTCTTTCTCTAGATCTCTTGAACGTCCTTTATCTTTCTCGGCCATAAATCGTAATTCGCCTCCAAGTATTTACCAGTAAAACGAGCTCGTGAGGAGCCCGATCGATAATTATTCAGACATTTTTCTGCGTTTTTGTTGCGTTTTGGGCCCCCAATCCAGTGCCCCTATGCGCCACAGATAGACCAGAGCAGCAAGCAGTATCCCAATAAAAATCAGAATCTCGATATAACCAAGCCAGCCCAATTCTTTCAATCCCAGAGCCCAAGCGACAATAAAAACCGTCTCTAAATCAAATATCACAAAGAACATTGCAACCATATAGAACTGAGCATTCAACCGAAGCCGCGCGTCACCAGTGGTGAGGATGCCCGACTCGTAGATTTGATCGGTTGCTCGATCTTTGTGGCGCTCTCCAAGGATATAAGCCAGCCCAATCATCGCTGAGGCAACAACCAGAACTGCACCGAAATATACGACCAGGGGCCATAACGCGGTTGTTTCGCTTGTGGTCAAGGTTCACTCCTTCAGCACAAGATACGAATGACTCTTTTCACTATATTACCATGACCTATTGATTTGTGCCTAAGGTCACGAAGCCAGTTTTTGTCCGGTGAGCTTTGAAGTTACCCCTTTTTCGCTTGAATGTACCACTAATTGGCACGACCAAAGCCTCCACCGGCCGCCCGTAAATCAAAACCATTATATTACAAAATGTACTGATCGTCATTTCTGCCGCACAGCTATCCGACTCACGTATGCGCGCAAACGCTGTTGGCGGGACGCGTGGCGTTGGAGGCCGGGCTTCCCACGCCACACGAACCTGACTCATTTGCGGCGTTTGAGGTCACGCAAGGCCCGGCATCAGCAATTCTAAACATGACCACAAAAACTTGTTTTCACCTCGGCCAGGATCGTACTAGCGATATACCCGGCACTGATTGAGCGCCGCACTGAATATTGTTATAATTGAAATATCATCCTAAAAAATTAGTTTGAGTATTCATTAATGGGGAGAGAACCGATGAATAAAATACAGATCACGCCCGAATCAGGCTTTCGAGTCTTGAGTAGCACCAGCCGATCTCAGGTCGCTACAATGGTGATCCCACCGGGTGGTTCGACAGGCGGGCCGAATAATAAACACGCTGCAAGCGATCAGTGGCTCTACGTACTCTCAGGCGAGGGGGAAGCAACCGTAAACGGCAAAGAAATTCGCTTTCACCCTGGAACGCTCCTGCTCATTGAATCCGGAGAAACGCACGAAATCAGAAATCTCGGAAACGAACCCCTCGAGACCTTAAACATCTACGCTCCACCAGCATACTGACCTGGCCGTGAGAGCAACCACAAAATATAGAGGATTTACCAGATGAGAGCGATTCGTGTGAAGGAATATGGAGGTTTGGAGGGTCTTCATCTCGAAGACATTCCAATACCTGAGCCCGGTGAAGGAGAGGTTCGCGTAAGAATTGAAGCCGCTGGCGTAAATTTTGTCGATATCTACCATCGTATGGGTCGTTATCCAAGCAGCCTGCCGGTGACGCTAGGCATGGAAGGGGCAGGCGTGATAGACGCCCTGGGCCCAGGCATTGAGATCGTAAAAACAGGAGACCGGGTTGCCTATGCTATGCAGCAGGGTTCCTACGCCGAGTACGCCATTGTCCCTGCCTGGAAGCTGGTCCCGGTACCCAACGAAATCAGTCTAGAGCAAGCCGCCGCGGCGATGCTTCAAGGCATGACCGCACATTATTTATCGTTCAGCACTTATCCACTCAGCCAGCGTGCTACCGCGCTGGTCCACGCAGCTGCCGGCGGGGTAGGGCATTTGTTGGTTCAACTGGCAAAATACTGTGGGGCACGTGTTATTGGGACCGTATCGACCGAGGAAAAAGCAGCCTTATGCAGAAAAGCCGGGGCCGACGAAATCATCC
>DASQQR010000008.1:0-14476 GCA_035643335.1 Anaerolineales bacterium | reverse complement strand
TTGAAGGATAGTTTTACCCTGATCCAGAACGCGGGACTGGGCGCGAGCACACAGGTGCGGGCCTCAGGTGGTGGGACAAAGAGCGCCCTCTGGCGCCAGATTCTGGCATCCGTGCTGGAGGCGGAGCTGGTCACGGTCAATACCACGGAAGGGGCGGCCTACGGCGCTGCGCTGTTGGGGGGCGTTGGCGCGGGCGCCTGGGCGGACGTCCCGACGGCCTGCCGGGAGTGCATCCGCATCACGGGCAGCGTCCGGCCCGATCCTGCGCAGGTGGAGGTTTACCGCCAGGCGTACCCGCTGTACAGGAGGTTATACCCTGCCCTGAAGCCCAACTTTTCTGACATGGGCTGACACTGACCATCCGCAAAGGATGTAGAAGACATCATTCGGGGGATTGTTCGTCTGGCGCTTTGTCTATCAACCTTATAGGACCGTGCCCAGGATATACCCGGGTAGCGCCCCGATCTCGGAGGAGCTTCCAGGTTGCCAGAGCGACGGGATTGTCGAAAGCATAGGCTTCCGGCGGGAGATCTCCGGTGAAGGCTGAGCCGTCATCGAGGAGGAGCGAAACACAATGATCGGAGTGGCCGGGTGTATGCAGGATCTCTCCTGCAATACCGATCTGGCTGAGGAGCTGGCGGCTCTGCTCGAAGGAGATGATCACATTGCCATCCCCGGTAATCTCGACGTAGTTATCCCCTGGCTTGGTCCAGGTCTTCATGATTGGGATAGCGTCAACCTGGACATCGAGTACGATGAGGGGAACGCCTTCGCGCTTCAATTCCTCGGCAAGACCTGCATGATCAATGTGATAGTGAGTGGCAAGGGTGTAGCGGATCTCGCGGAGGGGCACGCCCATCCTCTTGAGGTTCGCCTTCATAGTTCCGAGGCTCCCTGGCCAGCCAATGTCGACGAGCAAGCGAGAAGTGCCCGCACTTACAACCCAGTAGTTGGTTGAGCGGTAGCCGACGTTCACAATTGTCACGGATGCTACTTTGGCCATGGTTTGTTTGGACGATGATCCTTATAGCCCGCCATCCCTTGTGTGCCTGGCAAGACCAGGGACTTCAGCTTTGTCTTCTAAAGACTGGAAGCGAGCTGCTTGAACTGCTATAATCCGGAGCGGAGATAGATATCAGCAATTTGAGGCGCTTCACTTTCCTCATAGAAATGATCAGAGATCCAGAAACCCTTGCTCATCAAAGGGTTCTGTACTCGTACTTAATTGTACGGCAAAGCACTCGAAAAATCTGAGAACCATCATCATGTCTGTTTCGGTCCTCGCCACCAAGCTCTTTATTCCACCCGGGCGAGAGAATGCCGTCCCACGGCCACACCTGACCGAAAAACTGCTCTCTGGTGTGGGCCGTCCGGGTAGTTTTACATTGGTGTCTGGGCCGGCAGGATTTGGTAAAACCACCCTGTTGAGCGAATTCATATCCCGGCTCGGGCGGCCAGTTGCATGGATATCCCTTGACGAAGGGGACAACGATCCGATCCAGTTTTGGACCTACCTGATCACAGCCTGCCGGTCTATTCTGGAAGATGTGGGTGAATCGGCGCTGGAGTTATTCAACACACAGCAACCGCTGCCCGACGACACGGTCCCGACCATCCTGATCAACGATCTCACCACGCATGACCGGTCCATTGTGCTTGTCCTGGACGATTACCACGCCGTTCAAACCCCTTCCATCCATGCGGGCCTGCAATTCCTACTCGATCATCTCCCCCGCAATCTTCATATTATCGTATCCACGCGTACGGATCCTCCCTGGCCGCTGGCCCGCTTTCGCGCTCGCAACCAGTTGATTGAAATCCGCGCCCGGGATTTGCGTTTTTGTATTAGGGAGGCCGCGGAATTCCTAAACCGTACGATGAAATTAAATTTGGCAGTTGAAGAGGTAGCGGCCCTGGAAGAACGGACCGAGGGTTGGATAGCTGGCTTGCAGTTAGCGGCGATCGCACTGCAATCGCTTGTCACTGTGCAAGGGCGGAGCGACATCCCCGCCTTCGTCAAAGATTTTACCGGCAGCCACCTATATGTGGCGGAGTATCTGGTCGAGGAGGTACTCCAGCGCCAGCCAGATGAAACTCGGCAATTCCTGCTGGAAACCTCGGTCTTGAAGCGCATGAACGCCAGATTGTGTGAAGCCGTCACGGGTTGCCAGGATGGACAGGCCATCCTTCAATCCCTCCACCAGACCAATACCTTCATAGTTTCATTAGATAGTGAGGGCCACTGGTTTCGCTACCACCATCTGTTTGCAGATCTGCTACACGCTCGCCTCCAAAAGGCTTCCCCAAAAGACGAGATCGCAGCGCTGCACCTTCGCGCCGCAGCCTGGTACGAGCAGAAAGGATATATGGTTGAGGCTGTGCAGCACGCCTTTTCAGCCAGGGACTATGAAAAGGCCGCTTTGTTGGTAGGCCAGGTGGGCCAGACGATGATGTTTACCGACCGGTATAATATTCTAAATAATTGGTTGGATGTGCTCCCGAATAAAATTATCCAATCTCATCCACGCCTGCAGATTTACCGGCTTTTGATCGATCTTAGCAAGGGAACGCTGGATATGTTCGAACAGACCCTGCTAGAAAAGGAAAAGTTGATCAAAGCTTTGCCACCATCGCCTCAAAATGACTATTTGCGGCGGGTAGCGTTGGTGCATCTATCTCTCTTTTTTGCCTTTCAAAACACATCCCGGGCGATCCGGATTGCGCAAGAAGCGTTGGATGAGATTCCTGAGGGGGACCTGAAAATGCGCGCATACCTCTATTCCGCGTTTTATCGAGCCTACGGGATGGACGGGGATGTCGAAAAAGCCGCACAAGCATACCGGAAAAGCTTTCGTCTGGCTGAAGCTGCAGGACAATATGGCATGATTTCCAATACGACGATGATCAGGGCTTTTGACTTATGCCAATATGGCAGGCTGGATGAGGCTGCTAAGTATTGCCAGTTAGTTATCCATGCTGGTGCTCGCATTAGCCAAAAGGTGTTCTATCCGGCGGGGCCGAGTTATATCGGGTTGGCAGGCATTCATCTGGAACGGAATGATCTTGAAAAAGCGGAAGAATATCTTACGCGAGGGCTAGAACTCTGCCATCAAGGAGCGATGCATGGTCTCTTTACGGGTTACGTCCAGAAGTCGCGCTTGCTTCAGGCTAAAGGTGAACTGGAAGAGTCCCTGAAAGAATTCCTTAATCTGGAGCAAATCTTTCAAAGAAGGGAATTTACCTTGATGGCCCGGCAAGTATCCATCCGGCTGGCGATTGGTGATCTGGCAGGCGCTTCCGATCTGGTGCCCACTTTGCTGGAAATTCTCGGTGAAAGCTCTTACGCACAACAACTGCCTCTGATCGCGGCAGAGGCGTTCAAGTTAAGCCTTGCCCGGATCTATATCGCACAGGGAGAGGTCGATAAAGCCAATCAATTATTGGATGAGATCCAGTCTACGGTTGAACCAGGCATGCGTTTTGGGCGCTTGATGGAAGTCCATTTACTACGAGCCCTTGCATTGCAGAGACAGAATTCTGGAACGATCCCAGATGATGCCGTGAAAAACCTGGAGCGCGCTTTGGATCTGGCAGAGGCTCCTGGCTTTGTCATGCTGTTCTTGGAAGAAGGTCCGGCTTTGATTCCGCTCTTAAGCGCAGTCGAAAAGCATCAAACCGCGCCAGGGCGGATAAAAAAGTATGCTCGCAAGCTCCTGGACGCTTTTGGAGAGATTGGCAAACCTGCTGCTCTACGGTCTCCGGTTGAATCAGCTGCCCTGGCTGAGCAATTGACCCCGCGCGAAATGGAAGTCCTGGAGCTGCTCGCGGCCGGCGATTCCAATCGAACCATTGCCGAAAAGCTCTTCATCACCGTGCGCACCGTGAAGAAACATACCGGAAATATCTACGGCAAGTTGAACGTAAACAGCCGAATTCAGGCTGTCGCCCGGGCACGCGAGCTCGGGGTACTCCCCACAGATTGATTTTCCCCAACCGATCATAACTGAGCATTCCAACGGGAAGGTGTACCTAAGTACACCTTCTCTTGTTTTTTAAAGATGCTACCTGGGTCCACTGACAACGGACTTCTGGCAGCGTATATTCTATATAAGAAACTTAACCGAGGACTATGAAAAAACAAAACTAGTCGTATGATGAGGAGAATAAAAATGTTGGCAAATCGAAGTGAAGAAAGAATGATATCTATACCTCAGCAACAGGCAAAAAAGGCCGATACTGGAGTCGACCCATCCTGGAAAGGCCTTTATAAGGTTGGAGGAATTTCAGCCATCCTGTATATCGTTCTTGCGCTTGCTGTACCCACGGTGCAAATCTTGACGATGCAGTACTTCCAATTGACCGCCGAATATGGCGGCCTGGAATTCCTGCGTTTCATCGCCGCAAACAGGTCTTGGTGGCTCATCCTGCAAACGGTGGTGTTAGGAACCAGCATCCTGGCAGTCGTGGCGTTTGTGGCGCTCTTTGTGGCTCTCAAAGACGTCGATAAGAGCTACGCTGCATTAGGTGCTGTGGTTGCAGTTACCTGCCAGCTTCTATTCATGGCCTACTACCCGGTACTTCTGGGAACGATTTATCTCAGCGACAAGTTCGTCGCATCACCCGTAAGCCAACAGGCTGTTTATGCCACGGCCGCCGAGGGCCTGATGGCGATCAACAACGCCTTCAATCCCCTCTATGAAAGCCTGTTTGGGGTCAGCATTCTAATCTTCTCCCTCGTTATGTTGAAGGGCGTCTTCCACAGGAGTATCGGCTATTTGGGTGTGGCAACATGTGCTGTGGCCTTGATCGGCCTGGCGCTTTGGCCGGTACTGAAAGTTGCTTACCTCTGGTGGTGGGCATTCTTCATGATTTGGTTCACCGCGGTCGGTTGGAAACTGCATCAATTAGGCAATAATTGAGAATTGGAGTAGGAAAATGAACGCCCTTTCAATGAAACTAAGGAACATGAAAATGGAAACCATCACGACGAAGCTGATCGGCGCTGGAATACTATTCCTTCTCACATTGATCTCTGGCGTGATCGTGAGCCGTTCAGGTAGACCACTCAGTGTGGGATTGGTCACTATTCACAAACTCATCGCAGTGGGAACAATAGTGCTCACCGGCATGGCTGTCGACCAACTATATAAAACGGTAGAGAGGCAGGCTTTTATCGGGATGAGCGTCATGGTCATCAGCGGGATCTTATTCCTGGCCCTGATCGCGACCGGCGCATTGCTCACCCGCGAAGAAATGCAACTTCCGAAGACGGTCATGAAGTTGCATCAGGGGGTACCACTGCTAGCACTGGTTTCCTCAACCATCACGGTCTACCTGTTGGCCAGGGGCAATTCCTAGGTTGTCAAAAGAAAGGCTGGTTTCATGGAAACAGGAGAAACAAATGAATCACGAGGGTGTCATCGAATTCCAGAAAGGATTGCTGGCGGGAGCCCCCGCTTCAAAGATGAAGGAAAAACCAGGTTACCGGGTCCTCCCGTTCACGATGAATAGACGCATGGTGGCTGCTTCCGCTACTGTAGGACGTGAGCAAAACAATATCCAGGCCATCATCGAAGTCGACATTTCGGAGCCGCGGCGCTTCATCCGGGAGTATCGCCAGCGAACCGGAGAAAGGCCTTCCTTGACTGCCTATGTGGCAGCTTGCCTGGCCCGGGCCATCAGCGAGTATCCATACCTCAATTCCTTCCGCAAGGGCCGGAATCTCATCCTCCTGGACGATCTCACCATCAGCGTAATGGTGGAGCGAGAAATTGGCGGAGAAATGGTGCCGGAGCCTTACGGCATTCGATCTGTGCAAACCAAGACGTATAGGCAAATCCACGACGAGATCAGAGCCGCGCAGGCACATGGCGACGATGGGCTTGGTGGGCTTTCCGGGATGACCTGGCTACGATTCATTCCGGGCTTCCTCTTCTGCACCTTTATCCGGCTTGCCTCCCACAGCATCCGCATTATGGAACGTTATGGAACGGTCAGCATAACTTCATTCGGGATGTTCGGTGATAAGAACCAGGCCGCATGGGGCATTCCCCTTGTCGGCGGGGCCACCCTTGCGGTCGCCGTGGGAGGGATTGTTGAGAGGCCCTGTGTGAGTGATGGGCGCCCCGAAACACGCGAGCACCTTTGCCTGACTGTGACTTTCAACCACGATATCGTCGATGGTGCACCGGCAGCCCGCTTTCTAAAGCGATTTTCCGGGCTGCTCAAGAACGGAGAGCTTCTACGGGATGAGATTGGCACTGCCAGGCAATAACCTGAAACCTGATAGGAGATCATGATGAAATATAAAAGCATTGTTGTGACAAAACGAGGCGGTCTCGAAGTGATCCAAATCGTGGAAAACGACCTGCGCCCGCCAGTTGAAGGAGAGGCACGCATCCGGATCCTTGCTACGGCCGTATGCCAGGATGACGTCGCTATCCGGGTTGGCAACCGGCCCTTTCTGAAGAAACCGCCCTTTGTCCCAGGTTATGCGTTCGTCGGCAGCGTTGAGGCAATGGGTGGTGGGGTTAAGGATGTCAAAGTCAGGGACCGGGTTGCTGCTTTGACACAATATGGCAGCCATGCGGAAGTCATCTATTGGAACGCGAACGAGCTGGTCCCCGTTCCCGAATCCCTCGACCCGGCCGAGGTTGTGCCATTGATCCTGAATTATCTGGTCGCATACCAGATATTGCATCGAGTCGCAAAAGTCAAGGAGGGGGATAAGGTGCTCATCATTGGCGCCAGTGGGGGCGTGGGGACGGCCTTCCTGCAGCTTGGGGGGCTGGCTGGGCTTAAGATGTACGGGTTGGCCTCGCCCAGCAAACATCCTATCCTGGCCGATTACGGGGCGACGCCCATCGACTATCACACCCATGATTTTGTCGAGGTGCTCCGCCAGGCAGAGCCGGAAGGCATCGATTACGTATTCAACGGGATGGGCGAGGAAACCTTCGAGCGCGCCCTGGCCGTACTGCGGCGGGGTGGGATATTGGTGCATTACGGCGCACCACAAAGCCTGGCACATTTTGTACTTCTGGTCGCCAAGCTCCTCCTGTACAACTTGATGCCGAACGGTAAGACGATTGAGGGGTATGGGACGCATCGATTAGGTGTAGACCTGTTCAAGGAGGATTGGACCGCACTCTTCAAGCTATTGGAAGAGGGCAAAATAAAGCCCATCCTGGCGGGTAAATACCGCCTCCTAGAAGCGGTTAAGGCCTACAGGCTGCTGGAAAGCGGTCAGGTAACCGGCAATCTGGTCTTGCTAGCGCCGGAGCTGTTATAGGGTCGCGAATATGGGTAAACCCAGCTTTTACGAGATCCGGGTTGAAGGACATCTTACGGATCGCTGGTCCGATTGGTTCGATGGGCTGGCGATCCTGAATGATCCCAACGGTGAGACGGTATTGAGGGGTTCGTTTGTTGACCAGGCGGCCCTGTTCGGCACGCTTACCAAGATCCAGGCCCTCAATCTTACCCTAAATTCAGTGAGCAGGTCGCCAGTTGCGGAATAAGAATGGAATATGCAGGGAGTGGAACGAGGGGGGCGAGGTTTACAGTCCGAAGATTTTTTGGATGCGAGCACGTTAATCATGGTAACATTCTTCAAACTGCGTTCAGGTAAGATGGATTATGTACGGGACGCAAAGGTTAAGGTCATTATGGCCGTTACGAAATGCAGCTTGGTGAGGCCATCGAACGCAGTGCAATAGAAGGCAAATGGATCAAAGTTCGGTAGGAGGTATCTATGAAACTGGGTTTCTTTAGTGTGGCTCTGCCCGCCAGGACGCTCGAAGAGGTCGCCCGGTGGGGCGCTGAAAGCAACTTTCAGGCCATTGAGATCCCCTGCTGGCCGCTTGAGAAGGCTACCCGCCGCTACGCGGGGGTTACTCACATCGACGTCAACCAATTGGACAAAGCTCAGGCCAGGGAGATCCACAAAATGCTGGATGTTTACGGGCTAAGCATTTCTGCGCTTGGATATTATCCCAACCCGCTCGACCCCGATCCAGATCACCGCGAAACGGTCATCGCCCATCTCAAGAAAGTCATCGAGGCCGCCGCGCTGCTGGAAGTTCCCGTTGTTGGCACGTTCATTGGCAAAGACAAGAACAAGACCGTTCCCCAGAACCTGGAAGATTACGCCAAGATCTGGCCGCCAATCGTAAAGTTTGCCAGGGATCGCAGCATTAAGATCGCTATTGAGAACTGCCCGATGATCTTTTCGTACGATGAGTGGCCTGGTGGCAACAACCTGGCCACTACCCCGGCGATCTGGCGCGAGATGTGGGAGATAATCCCCGACGACAACTTCGGGCTTAACCTTGACCCCTCGCATCTCATCTTGCAGATGATCGATTACGAACGGGTCGTACGCGAGTTCGCAGGAAAGATCTTCCACGTTCACGCAAAGGATCTGCACATTGACCGCGAGGGGCTGTACAATAACGGCGTGCTCTCCCTCGGTATGGGCTGGCAAAGACCGCGCCTGCCGGGCTTAGGTGATGTAAACTGGGGGAAATTTCTGGCGTCGTTGACAGGCGTTGGTTACGATTATGTTGTCAGTATTGAGCATGAGGATCGCGCCTTTGAAGGGAATGAGGAGCTGGTCAAGCGCGGCTTCTATATCGCCCGCGATGTGCTAAGGCCTTACATACAATAATCCATTCCAGATGAAGAAGTACATTGGCTGCGATCTGAATCCTGCTCCAGCAAAAATTACTTTGGCGCTTCCCTTGAAATCGGAAGAGCCTTGTTTTTCGTACCATATGAATAGATAATGGGGACGATTTCCTATTGACTCCCCCGATATGCTCGATAAGATAACCCAGATAATGTAGACAAACACAGGCTGATATACTCAGGGTGTGCGCGGGTTTACTGAGAGGATGTTTGAAATACGATTTAGAGAACTTGGCGGGCTCATGGCGATGGTGGTCATAGCGTTATTGTTTGGCGCGTATACAACTCGGCAGCAATTCGATATTTCGCCGGGGAGCGAAATCTCACCGACAAATACGCGGCCAGCCGCGATGGTATTGCCACCCAGCGTGACTCCCCTTCCGCCAACCTCTACGCCCACGCTCGAGCCTTCTCCGACGATGACGGCATCGCCAACGCCTGAACCTACCCGGCCGCTCACGGGCGCTGCGCTAGTCGAGGCGTTGCAGGCAGGAGGCTACGTGATCTACTTCCGGAATGCAGCCAGCGATCTTTCGCAAACGGATAGCGACGCGCAAAACCTGGGGAGCTGCGAAAATCAGCGCAACCTCATTGATCGAGGCCGCCAGGAGGCGGGTCTCATCGGCGAGGCATTTCAAACGCTCGGTATTCCCATCGGCCGGGTGTTGAGCAGCGGGTACTGCCGTGCCCGCCAGACAGCCCAAATCGCCTTTGGTAAGACCGGGATCTCAGCCGACCTGACGGGTTTCCCAAGGGAGCAGCTTGAAGAGCGCATTGCAGCCCTCCGCCGCATGCTTTCCGCGCCGCCGCGCAGGGGCTTGAACACTGTGCTGGTCGGGCACGATACCACTATCAGAAACGCGGAGGGTATATCCATGGTTGAAGGCGAAGCGGCGATCTTTCTACCTCACGGAGCGTATGGATTCACGCTGGTCAGACGCGTGCTTCCTGGAGAATGGGCCGCGCTGGCCCGCCTGCTCGTTTCGCCCACTCCGCCAGCCCCGACCGAATCCCCAGATCCGCCGGATCAGCCTGATCTCTTGCTTCCCGACCTGCAGACTCTGCCACCCTCGGATTTGGTGATCCAGATAAGCTACTTCCCGGAGGAGCGCAAAGTGCTCAGATTATCCAACTCGGTGGTGAACACGGGCCCGGGCCTGCTTGAAGTGCTGGGCGTCGCCAACCCGGCGACCAGCCAAACCACGGTCACCCAGAGACTATATTCTGCAGCAGGTCTGGCAGAAGAGCGTTCTGCCGGCGAGTTCGTCTTCCATCCGGATCACAACCACTGGCACCTGGAAGACTTCGCTCGCTACGAAGTGTGGACACTCACTCCGCAAGGTGAGCTCGATGGTGTGATTGCCGTGACGGACAAGGTCAGTTTTTGTCTCAGGGACAACACGCCGGCACACGTTCCCGGCGCAGCGCCGAACGCTGCCTACACGATCTGCGGCCAGGAGCTGCAAGGGATCTCTCCTGGTTGGATCGACACGTATAAGTATGACACGCCAGGCCAGATCGTAGACATCACCGCGGTGCCCGACGGAATATATGCACTGCGCTCGACCGTCGATGGGGAGGATCACCTGCGCGAGCTGGACGAGACCAACAATGCGGCCCTGGTCTACATCGAAATCAAGGGAAGCCGGGTGACCATTATCGAGAGGCCGAGCCAATTGTTCAATCCTAACGAGGAGTCATGACCTTTCGTACAATACCTGTTTTAGCCTGCATGATTATGTTGGCAGCCTGTACCACCCAGTCCACTCGGACTACCGGAGAACCCCCACCAGTCGGGGCAGCAACGGTGAGGATACAGCCGACGGAGGTTGCTTCTACAGTGACGACCCTGCCTCCGGAAGGTGGTCAGCTCTCCCCCGAGCCATCCACCACCGGTTCGACGGCGGAGGCGACCGGAATAGCGGCCGCGCCAAGCCTGCAAGAATTTTCGGTGCCAGGCGGTTCACACCCTCACGATGTCGCTCCGGCGGCGGATGGGAGCGTATGGTACACGGCGCAGCGTTCCGGCGAGCTGGGCCGGCTCGATCCATCTACAGGGGAGACCGTCCACATTCCGCTGGGACCCGGCTCGGCGCCCCATGGCGTCATCATCGGTCCGGAAGACGCGCCGTGGATCACGGACGGTGGCCTGAATGCGATCGTGCGCGTCGACCCGCAGTCAGAGGCCGTACAGACGTTTCCGTTGCCTTCCGATCGGGGTAATGCCAACCTCAATACGGCGGCCTTCGACGGGAATGGCGTACTCTGGTTTACCGGGCAGAACGGTATTTACGGGCGCCTGGATCCGGCTGTCGGGGAGGTGACTGTGTTCGATGCACCCCGCGGGGCCGGCCCGTACGGCATCACCACCGCGCCGGACGGCTCGGTTTATTTTGCCTCCTTGGCGAACAGTTATGTGGGCCATATTAATATAGACACCGGGGCGGCTGCCGTGCTGGAACCACCCACACCTGGACAGGGTGCTCGGCGCGTGTGGGCCGATTCTCAGGGCAAAATTTGGGCCAGCGAATGGAATGCGGGCCAGCTCGCCCGGTACAACCCATCCGACAACAGCTGGCGCGAGTGGAAGCTGCCCGGAGACCGCCCCAGTCCCTACGCCGTGTATGTAGACGACCAGGATAAGGTGTGGCTGAGCGATTTTGGCGCTAATGCCCTGGTACGCTTCGATCCCCCAAGCGAGGCATTTGCGGTCTTCCCACTTCCCAGCCCCGGTGCAGCCGTGCGCCAGCTGCTGGGCAGGCCAGGCGAGGTGTGGGGTGCTGAGTCGGGCACGGATAAGCTGGTCGTGATCCGGACCAACTCGCCCTAAAACTAAAAAAAGCGGGCAGTTTCACATCTTACCCAGGACTAACCCTGGCCGCTATCGCTACAGTGATGGAAGGTGTGCTTTGAAGATTTCATTCGATTATAATTCTATGAAAGATGTTGGTTGCTTGACAACGTACGGAGACCTTTTCTCATGAACCCAATTCTTGAACGTATTAGTATTGATCCAAATATCTGCTTTGGCAAGCCCTGTATTCGCGGCACTCGCATTTGGGTATCTTTGTTGTTGGATTTCCTGGCTAGTGGAATGACGCCTGAAGAAATTCTAGAGGAATATCCCCAACTCGAGATAGAGGATATCCGCGCTGCTATAGCGTATGGGGCTGAAATGTCGCGGGAGCGGTACGTTGAAATCCCCAGCAAGGCTGCACCTTGAAGTTTAAGCTGGATGAAAACCTTGGTACTCGTACCCAACATATCTTTAGGCAATCTGGCCATGATGTCGAGACAATCTATGGCGAATCCTTGTCTGGATCAACGGATCAAACACTCTATGCGATCTGCCAGGAAGAGAAACTCTGTCTGGTTACGCTCGATTTAGACTTTTCTAATATTCTGCGTTTCCGCCCCGATAAAACGGGTGGCATTATAGTTATCCGAGTACCCCGTAATCCCAGTTTGCCTGTTCTCGAGCAGCTTGTACGGCAGTTTCTAGATGCACTTTCTCAGATGTCGGTAGACAATCAGCTTTGGATCGTTGAGTTAGGACGAATACGAATTCACCAATCGGACTCTGATAAGGAAGCGTAGCTCACCTCACATTTCTAACTTTGCGTGCATAACCTGGGGAATCCGGCCTTGAAGAATACACTCCAACCAGAGGCACTCAGGTACAGGACATTTGCCCTAATTCGATTATTAGTGTATCTGTTCGTGGACAGCCGCCTCCCTCCCATTCTTCCAACCTTCCAATCTTACATACCTGTCAGTAACAAATCTCCATTTCCGACGTTCTTATCTTGCAGACTACAGAAATCAGGTGAGAACTATGACTGGACTTTATTCGTTACCCATCGTACCTATCGAAGCTGTGCTGGTGATGCTTATTTCCACCGTGCTCTTCTTCCCGGCAGTTTGCGTCGTCAAAATGTTCGAAGAAATGATCAAAATCGTCACGGGCGGTTATTCCGATAAGCCCCCCAGGCGCCGCCTTCGCAGATAAACTTTATACAGCCAAGCAGTTTTCAGGATGAAGATGCGCTGCTATTTGTTCACTTCTACCACCAACAAGGTCATATCATCGTACTGCTCTGCGTTGCCCCGGTAACGCATCAGGTGAGCGAAGATCTTTGCACACATTTGATCGGGAGAATGGCCGGCATAGGATTGCACCAGGGATAAAAACCGTTCGCGGTTAAATCGTTCCTGGTTGGAGTCCATGATATCCGCCATGCCGTCCGAGTACAACACCAGACGATCGCCGGGGGAAAGGATAACCTGCTCGTCAGAAAGCTGAAATTCATTGGGATCCAGGATGCCCAGGAGGGTGCCTTGGCCGCCCAGCTGGTGCACGCTTCCCTGGCGCAGCAGAAAGGGCGGGTCGTGACCTGCGCGTGCGTAAATCAGCCTGCGCGTCTCTTTGTTCACCACGCCGTAGAAGGCCGTGACGAACATATTTTGCTGGCCAATTTCGAGCAGCAGCTGGTTCACGCTGGTCAACACGTGGCGAGGCGATCGTGCCCGGCGCGCCTCAGCCAGCAGCAGGCTGCGCGTCAAGGCCATGTATAGCGCAGCCGGCATTCCTTTGTCGGACACGTCTGCGATGGCGATGCCAAAGTGCTCTTCATCCAGGTGGATTACATCATAAAAATCTCCGCCCACATGCCGGGCGGGTATATTTTGCGCGGCAAAGCGGAATCCGGCGATTTGTGGGAATGTGTGCGGAAGTACGCTCTGTTGCACCTCGTGGGCCAGCTCCATTTCCCGTTCCAGGCGCTCCTTCTTCGCCAGCTCAACTTGGGCCGCTTCGAGCTGGGCAATTTGATCCCGAAGTTCCTCCACCAGCCCTGCGCGCTGGATCGCCAGGGCAGCTTGGTTGGCAAATGCTTGCATCAGCGCCACCTCGCCAGGTGTAAACTCGGCTTTCAGCGTGGTGTGGACAATCATCAACCCGAGCGGCTTATCCTGAACAGCCAGCGGGACCAGCAGGCCGGCTCTCAATCTCGCGCCTTCGACATCCGGGTGGCGCGGTGGGATGCCCGGCGGCCAGCGATTATACGCTTTGGCCTCGCTTCCTGACAGCATGCTGGCGCTAAACTCGCTACCAGCATCCATGTGAGCCGGCACTCGCTCGGGCTCCCAGCCGCTCACCGCCAGCAGTTCCGCCCTCCCGGCGGGATGCAGGTAATACAGGATGGCCCGATCCGCACCGCACAAGTCGCGCGCTCGCTGGCACACGCGCGCTGCCAGACCTTTCAATTCGGAGGAACCGATCAAGATTTGGCCGATGTCCTGAAGGGAGAACAATGCCTGGGTACGTTGTTCCAGCACGCGGTTGGCTGCCTCCAGTTCGACCAGTTTGCGCTCCAGCTCGCTATTGGATGCCATTAAGGCTTTTTCTCGGGTGACCAGCATGTTGAACGTCCGCTGGAGCTGGTCTTGATCGAATCGCTGGACATCCTCCAGAGGTAATTGCCCTGAAGATGCCAGCTGTAGCATGTAAGTTCCGAGGGGCAGCCGGCTGGGCTGTTCGAAATAGGTGGCTGATCTGGGGTCTGCCTGGAAAATGTCAAAGACTGCCACGTCGCCGTATCGACCGGTATGGTTGCACCGAGAGCAACCCTCGGCCACGTAGAATTGGCTGCCCTTAATCACGGGGAATCGTGCGATTAACTCTTCTAATCTTGTAGAGTCGACTTGAAAGGGTTGCCGGCAAGTTTGGCACAGCTTTGCCATGCGTTGCACGGTAACGACCCAGGTGAGACCTTCCAATTGATCTCCG
>DASQQR010000007.1:0-7028 GCA_035643335.1 Anaerolineales bacterium | reverse complement strand
TCTTAGGGCTGGTCCATGATGTGGTCTTCGGGCCCCATGTTAAGTTTCGACCTGAAGCCACTATCTTTGGTTTCAGCCAGTTATACACTGGTTGGACGGTTATGGACCGGCTCAGCGAGATCAACATACCTACCCTGGTTTTGGCAGGACGCCACGACTTCCTGTTTCCGCCGGAACATCAAGCCATCCTGGCAGATCGAATACCCAACGCTCGCCTCGAGTTAATCGAGCGTGCCGGTCACAACCCGCAAACGGAGCAGCAGGTCGTAACTATCGAGATTATCCGGAGCTTTTTAGCCGACGTGAAGCCAGATTATGCCTCCCAGGATCTATCAGCTACTGCGGCTATCCGATAAGGAGTAAAACATGAGTACCAATCCAAAGCCATCCTCAGAAAACACTTTCGCCTGTGAGACCTGCACCATGCGGAGAAAGGCGGAAGCGAATCCAAAAGCCTTAATGAGCCGACTGTGGCGCTGGCACACCGGCTGGTGCCCCGGCTGGAAAGCGTACCAGGCTCACCTGGCGAGCCAGAAGCCGGATCCTGCGTCTGCTTAGATGCTCCTGATCGGCTGGCGTGCGCTGCGACACCTCAGCCGATCACAAAGCCTGTTCAGCCAACCATATGGTTAAGAGCCCGTTCTCGAACACCACTTGAGAGGAGGCTATTATGCTGCACGAGAAGATCTCGGCGCTTGTTAAGGCGGTACGGCTCCACTACGCCATTCCCATCGTCTTGCTGCTGGTTGCTTTCTACGTGATGGTCATCCATCCATGGATGGCAAACTGGGGCTCCACCGCGGCTGAACGGCAGATGGCTCTGACCGGCGACGAGCTGCATCCAGGCCCTACCGGGCATTCCAACCAGGCGATCACGATCCACGCGCCGGCAGAGGTCGTCTGGCAATGGCTGGTGCAGATCGGACAGGACCGCGCTGGCTTCTATACGTACACCTGGCTCGAGAACCTGGTCGGCGCTGACATCCACAATGCGAACGAGATTCACCCCGAGTGGCAGACGCTGGCGGTCGGGGATATCTGGAGGGTGGTCCCGCCCGATTACCTGGGGGATGTGGGAAAAGATGCTGGTTTCCGGGTGTTGATCAGCGAGCCGGGTCAGGTGCTTGTTCTCGAGGTAATGGGGGCGTTCGTGCTCATACCCGTCGACGAGAATACGACGCGGTTACTCGTGCGCGGTGAAGCTGTACCGCCTAACGCGATGATGACGATGGTGGTGGACCCCATTGTCTTCACCATGGCGCGGCCCATGCTGCTTGGGCTCAAGGCGCGCGCCGAGGGCCGCCCGGATGCACCCACGGCGCTCACGATCAGCGCTCACTTCGGCTGGGCGGCCGCCGGGATCGCCGTTGCCGGTCTATTTTTGATCGAGCGACGCCGCAGGTACTGGCTGGCATTCCCGGTCGTAGCAGCGCTGCCCGCGCTGCTGATGGGCAATGACGTCCAGGCTGCATTAGCGGCGTTCCTGGCTGTCGGTATCACCATGCTCGGGTTTCTGATCTTTGGCAGAAGCTGGTGGGGATCCTTCCTCATCATCGGTTCGGTCGTGATGCTGACGCTGCTGCTCGCGCCAGAGGCCTACATTGCTATTGGCCTGACGTTCGGCGTGCTTCTCCTGGCGACCCTGGGTGCGACGGTCGACGGTCGCCGCAGAATCGTGGACGGTGTGGCAGGCCGACTTGCTACCCCGACTCGGTAAAGGGGCTTGCGCACAGTCTGAGTGCGCCAGCACGCCGACCTTCGCACCTTTGGTGACAGAGGCGCCCTCGTGCTGACCGCCGCGCGGTGAGATCAAGCCGGAGGAGGGCATAATGATTATCATTATCCGTGACCGCAGCTCAGTGCACCAATTTCAGGAGAGCAACTTATGACACAGATGCAAATTCGAGACGTGTCGCTGCATGTGAAAGTCATGGGGCAGGGATATCCGCTGGCCCTCATGCATGGCGGCCCGGGCGCAGATCTCTACACCATGATGTCATTCAGACCATGTGCAAATCAATTCACCCTGGTCTTTTATGACCATCGCTGCAATGGACGCTCCGAGGGGGCAGATGTCACAACCATGACGATGGAGAACCTGACTGCCGATGCGGACGCGCTGCGCCAGGCGCTGGGTTTCGATAAATGGGCAGTGCTCGGGCATTCCTTTGGTGGCCATGTTGCCCTGGAGTATGCCTTGCGTTATCCCCAAAGCCTTTCTCACCTGCTGCTGGTCGATACGGGTGGCGATAGCCGCTGGGCACAGGAGAATGCACCCAAAGTCTTGGAACAGCGTGGATTTCGCCCGGAAATCGCGGACCTGTCCCGCCGTTTCTTAAACGGGCAGATCGAGCCCAAAGAGATGTTTCCATCCCTGATAAAGTTGGGAAATGCATACAATCCCCACACCGGCCTCAGGCAGCTGCCTCACATGATCAGCATGGGATTGCGAGTGAAGCTCCGGCCTGAAGCGGCCATCTTTGGTGCACGCCACTTTAAGGGCTGGATGGTGATGGACCGGCTCGGCGAGATCCAGGCGCCCACCCTGGTGATGGCAGGCCGCGAAGATTTTCAATTTCCGCCTGAATGCCAGGAAGAGCTGGCCGCGGGGATCCCCAACGCGCGCCTGGTGCTCATCGAGCGTGCCGGGCATAACCCACACGATGAGCAGCCCGCGGAAGTCCAACGGTTGATCAGAGAGTTCCTGGCGGATGCAAATCCTGTATATGCCTGAGAAGAGGTCTCAAGTTGCAGACAAAATCAGGTATGGAATTAAAACAATGAGCATCCTGGTTGGCAAGAACACTCGCTTGTTAGTTCAGAACATTACCGGGAACGAAGGCCTGTTTCACACCCGGGCAATGATCGATTACGGGACAACTGTCGTAGCCGGCGCAGTACCAGGCAAAGGCGGCGGTTGGGCCCTAGACGACAAAATCCCTGTCTTCGACTCAGTGCGCAGCGCGGTCGAATCTGCGGGCGCTAATGCCAGCATAAACTTTGTTCCAGCCCGATTTGCGGTCGACTCCCTCTATGAAGCGGCGGACGCTGGTCTGCCTTTGATAGTCAGCATCACCGAGGGCATACCCGTACAAGACATGATGCGCTTGTGCAATTATCTGGATCAGAAAAACATCCGTCTGGTAGGACCGAATTGTCCCGGATTGCTGACCCCAGGTGAAGCAAAGGTAGGAATTATCCCGGGCGATATTGCCTTGCCCGGTAAGATCGGCGTCGTTTCACGCTCGGGCACCTTGACCTATGAGGTTCTGTACGCCCTGAAGCAGGTAGGAAAGGGCGTAAGCACCTGTGTGGGCATCGGCGGTGACCCGATTACCGGCACCAATTTTATCGATGTCCTGGAGCTATTTGAAGCCGATGAGAACACCGAGGCAGTAGTCTTGATCGGCGAGATCGGCGGTTCTGAGGAAGAGATGGCGGCTGAGTTCATCGCCCGAAAAATGACCAAGCCTGTAGTCGGATTCATAGCCGGACAGACTGCCCCGCCTGGAAAGCGCATGGGGCATGCAGGCGCTGTCGTAGAAGGCGGCTCAGGCCTGGCGGCCGATAAAATCCAAGCCTTGGAGGCAGCGGGTGTAAAAGTGGCTGCTCATCCGGAGGAAATCCCTGGCCTGTTTAAGTCGTAAAGGTTTTTGTGATGAAAAAATCTGCATTAGCAGGAGAAGCAGCAGCTAAATAAGCGTTGGGCGCATATTGCGCTCCACGCAGAGGATTTGAGGACTCAGGTCAACCAAGGAGGCGTAACCCATGAAGATTAAGAAGTTTTTAGTCCAATCGTTGGCCGTCTCGGCCCTGCTGGCGCTGTCTCGCCTGCTGTTTGCCAGGCACGCTTCGGCAGAGCCGGTTACCAAGAGCGCCTCCTATGACGCGATCGATGACTATATTGAAGGGCAAATGCATCGCCTGAACATCCCGGGCGTATCACTTGCTATCGTTGAAGGCGAGCGAATCACGCACCTGCGCGGTTTTGGCCGGGCCCGTCCGGGCGGAGAGGCGCCAACCCCGCAGACACCCTTCTTTGTCGGCTCGCTCACCAAGTCGATCACTGCCCTGGCGGTGATGCAACTGGTCGAGGCCAGCAAGGTCGAGCTGGATGCACCGGTGCAGCGCTACCTGCCCTGGTTCCGAGTGGCGGACCCGCAGGCGTCTACCCAGATAACGGTGCGCCACCTGCTCAACCAGACCAGCGGATTGGCGCTGCTTTCTTCGGAGATAGCTCAGGATAATTACGACAATTGCCCAAATGCAGTCGAACGAAATGTGCGGGCACTATCTACAGAAAGATTGAAATTCCCACCTGGCTCGAAGTGGGGGTACAGTAACCACAACTACAATATTTTAGGGTTGATCATCGAAACTGCGAGTGGGGAATCCTATGCCGAATACATCCAGCATCATATATTCGAGCCCTTGCAAATGACTCACAGCTACACGACCAAAGCTGAGGCACGGAAAAATGGTCTGGCTGTTGGCTACCGGCATTGGTTCAGCTTGCCCTTCCCGGCGCCCAATATGCCAGTTCCCCGAAACTCGCTTCCATCTGGCCAGCTTGTCTCCAGCGCGGAAGATATAGCACATTATTTGATAGCCCATCTCAATGGTGGTCGCTATGATGTTACACAAGTCTTATCCAGCTCCGGAATCGATGAGTTGCATCGCGGGATGAAGGAAGTTGTCATGTTTGGCGTATCCGGGGGTTTATATGGCATGGGATGGTTCGAGATCAATCTGGGTCAAATAAAAACCTACTCACATGGGGGTAACGTTCCCGACTTTTCTGCCTTCATGGCAATCGTTCCTGAGCAGAATAAAGGCGTTGTGATGCTGCTCAATGCCGATCCATATGGATTGCCACCCATCACAGAGGAGATTGGGATGGGTGTGACGGCCTTGCTCGCTGGCCAGCAGCCCGCTCCGATCCAGCTGGACTTCATCCAGTGGATCATGCGCCTCCTGCCGGTGATCCCGATTCTCCAGATCGTGAGCGTCGCCGCCACCCTGCGATCGGTACGCGGTTGGCGCCGGGACCCTGCGCTTCGTCCGAGCCAGGGACGCATATGGGGACAGCACATTCTGCTCGTGCTGATCCCGAACCTGTCCCTCGCGGCTATCCTGGTATATCTGCAATCCACTGGCCTGATCCGCTTTCTGCATCTTTTTATGCCCGATCTGGCCTGGATCGCCCGGATCAGCGGCGGATTCGCCGGGGTGTGGACTTTCCTGCGCACCGGGCTGATCCTCCTAGCCCTGCGAAAACCCCGCCTCTGAAATACCCAGATGGAGGACGCCAACCTATGAATACGAAAACCGGACTCTATCGCGTCGTCGACCTCACACCGGGCCGCCGTGTGATGATCAATATGCTCGATCTGTCTGGGCCGAAGCACAGCATGTACGGCTTGTTGGAAGTGGACGTGACAGTCGCCCGGCTGTTCATCGCCGGGCATAAGGAGCGCACCGGTGAGACGCTTTCCTTCACTGGGTATCTGACCTTCTGCCTAGCCCGCGCCGTGAATGAGAACAAGGAGGTGCAGGCTTACCTGAAAGGCCGCAAACAGCTGGTCTTATTTGATGACGTGGATGTTGGGATCATGGTAGAGCACAGGGATGGCGAGAAGCGATCCTTGATGGGTCACGTTATCCGGGGCGCCAACCGCAAGACGTATCGCCAGATCCATGATGAGCTCCGGGCGGTACAGACCGCACCGCTGCCTCCAGACAGGGGGCTGCCCACCCGGTTTCGCACCGCCATGCTGCTTCCCTGGCCGCTGTCATGGTTTTTCAGAGCGTTTATCCGTTGGATTGGTCGCCGCGATCCAACGATCGTTACCTCCATGGGAGGCACAGTCAGCATCACCGCGGTAGGGATGTTTGGCGAGGGTCACAGCGGCTGGGGGATCTATCCCGCCACCGAAGTGCTCGGCCTGGTGGTGGGGAGTATTGCCAAAAAGCCGGCCGTGGTTAAGGGCCGAGTTGAGCCGCGAGAAATTTTGCACCTCACTGTGATGTTCGACCACGATGTCATCGATGGGGCTCCGGCAGCCCGTTTTGTGCACCGCCTGGTGGAGCTGGTAGAGAGCGGGTATGGGCTGAGCGAGATGGCTGACCGTTGAGAGCCGATCACACGCTGAAAGGAGGGTCGTAAAATGCCTGAGGAAATCAGCACCCAGGATGCCCAATACGCCCTTGATCTCGTCAAGACGATCTGCGCCGAGGTCGGGCCCGGCGCGCCAGGCAGCCCACAGGAGTGGGATCGGGCTGCAATCATAAAAAAAGAACTGGAATCGCACCTAGGGGCCGAAAACGTCGTCGTTGAGGAATTTACCCTTGCTCCGGGGGCTTTCCTGGATTCACAGCTGATCAGCACCCTCCTTATGCTGATTGCTGCCCTGCTGAATATTTCCGCCGGGCGCATCGCGGGCCTCTCGCAGTGGATAACGGCCACTGCGGCATTCGCCTTTTCCACCAGCTCGGTTCTGCTCTTCATCTTTCAATTCGTTATCGGCTTTGAGGTGCTGGATCCACTTTTCAAGAAGAAAAAATCGGTCAATGTGGCCGGAAGGCTACTGTCGCCCGGAACCGAAAACGTGAAGAGGCTGCTTATCATCAGCGGTCACCACGACAGTGCCCTGGAATTCACCTGGCTTCGTTTCACCGGCTACGGGTTCTTCCTTCTCACCGCCACCTGGATGATCGGGCTGATCACCATTCTGGTGATGAGCATTCTCCAACTGACTGGCGTGATCACTGGCAATGCCGGCCTCGTTCGTTTTGGCACGCTGAGATGGGTCCTGATTGCCTATCCGATCGTGCCAGCCATTATTTTTGCGTTGTTCTTCGCCCGAGGAAGGAAAAACGGGGGTACGGTTCCGGGCGCGGCGGATAATCTTTCGGCCTGCGGCATTGCGGTGGCGATGTGCAGGTTCCTGGTGAAGAACCCTGGTTACATTCCGGATGATACGGAGATCCGTTTCATAACCTTCGGCAGCGAGGAGGCCGGAGCGCGG
>DASQQR010000006.1:0-2145 GCA_035643335.1 Anaerolineales bacterium | reverse complement strand
CACTCCTTGATGCTCAATGCCAGCAATTTCACCCCGGTTGACGCCACCCTGATCCCCACAGGCGACATTCCGCCCGTTGCAGGGACGCCGTTCGACTTTACCAAGGCGAAGCCCGTCAACGACGGCATCCGCTCTGACGATGAGCAAATCGTCTTCGGCAGAGGCTTTGACCACAACTGGGTGCTCGACTCGCCAAAGCCCAACCAGGCGCTGGCCCTGGCGGCGACACTGACTGACCTGAGTGCTGGCCGCACGCTGGATATTTGGACCGATCAGCCCGGTATCCAGTTCTACGCCGGCAACTTCCTCGACGGAACGCTGTACGGAACCAGCAACCGCGCCTACCGGCAGAGCGACGGTCTTGCCTTGGAGACCCAGCACTATCCGGACTCACCGAACCACCCGGACTTCCCCTCCACGGTGCTGCTTCCTGGCGAAACCTACCAGACAACCACGATTTATGAATTCGCGGTCCATCATGGGCGAGGGCCCCGGCCATAGCGCTTGCCAGGGCCCTTGCAGGAAGTCGACATCCGTGCTAGAATTCCACCTAATATGCTCCAATTAAACCAGTCCTTAGCCCATCATCACCATCAGGTTTCCATAACCGGCACCCCGACCGGGCAGGACTGCTTTAAGATGGATCCGATCTGATGTTCACAATTCGTGGATCGATTTTCAAAAGCGCTCCCCGGTGCGGGGAGCGCTTTTTCTTTACGTTACTGTTGCTGCTTCACGGAGGCCGCCCAAAATGATTCGGCTTTTCAACAAGTTTTCAACCTCCAACCTAAGCGTAGCGGCGCAACCTTCCAACCTTATACAGCACAAGGAGGCCGTATGACCTACCCGCGCCAGGACATCCGTATCGCCCTGCCCAGCAAAGGCCGCCTGACCGAGCCCTCTCTGCAGCTGATGGCAGATGCCGGCTTGCGGGTGCACAAACCCAATCCCCGGCAATACCAGGCCCACATTCCCAGCCTGCCCGGCCTCACGGTCATCTTCCAACGCCCCAACGATATTGTAGTCAGCGTACGCGACGGCAGCGTGGACTTCGGCATCACCGGCTGGGACGTCTTTAGTGAGCACGGGCAAAATCATGGCTCTGGGGAGAACTGCGCCATCCTCGCCCTGCACAAGAGGTTGGGGTTCGGCCAGTGTACGCTCAACACCATCGTGCCGGAGAGTTGGGTAGAGGTGGAAACGATGGCAGATTTGCGCGGGTGGCAAAAGAACCTGAATCGGCCGCTGCGCGTGGCGACGAAGTTTCCTTACCTGACCGGCAGTTTCTTCGACCAGCATGGTTTCCCGCACGCCACCCTGATCGCTGCCGAAGGCACCCTCGAAATAGCACCAACCGTGGGTTATGCCGACTTGATCGTTGACTTGACCTCGACTGGAACTACCTTGCGCGATAATCGCCTGAAACCGTTAGCCGATGGCTTGATCCTGAAATCTCAGGCCTGTTTAATTGCCAACCGGGCACGGCTCCAGAATGACCCCAAGGTTCTACCTATCGCCAAACACCTGTTGGAGTTCATCGTCGCCCACCTGCGTGCCTCTGAAAACCTGGCGGTCTATGCCAACATGCGCGGCGATGCTCCCAAAACCATTGCCCAAAAAATGTTTGCGAAGCAGGTCATCAGCGGCCTGCAAGGTCCAACCATTTCGCCGGTGATCACCCGCCAGGGAGACTCCTGGTATGCAGTTCATCTGGTGGTCCGCAAAGATCAAATCGCTCAGGCCATCAGCGAACTCCGCCAGGTGGGAGGCAGCGGGGTGGTGGTGACACCGGTGACCTATATCTTCGAAGAGGAGCCCCAAGAATACCGCGATATGCTGGCAGCCCTGGAGAGATCGGGCAAGGGATGAGTTTTCATGCTGACCGAGGCTTATTCAAGCGCAAAAATGTTAAAAATCTACGATACCGAGACAGCCCGGCAGACAATCCTTAGACGGACGCCCTTGACGATGATGGATTTCCCGCCAGAGGTGATCGCCGGTACGGAGAAGCGTTTTGGCAAAGGTGTCTCACCGCCCGCAGCGGTGGCGCAAATCTTGCGCTCCGTCCGCCTGGAGGGCGACCAGGCCTTACGGCGTTGGACGGCTGAACTGGATGGCATCGAATTGCAGGAATTTCAGATCCCG
>DASQQR010000005.1:0-4372 GCA_035643335.1 Anaerolineales bacterium | reverse complement strand
GGCATCGGGTACAAGGGTTTGGTTGGAGGAAGTGCCTGAGACGGCCAGGCTACCAGCAGGGGTCTCAGTATCACCCACTGTGAAGCCGATGGGGCCGGTGCTCGTGTCTTCGGGAGTGGTTTGGTCGGGGATGTCCGAAATCGTCGGAGCATCGTTGACAGAGTCAATGGTGATCGAGATGATGGCGGCGCTAGTTTCAGTTCCGTTATCTACTTGAAATTCAAATGAGTCACCGCCATTGAAATCGGATGCGGGCGTATAGGTAACGATCGCGCTGTCGATGTTGGGAGTTGCGGAACTGCAGCCCTGATCAGTAATCCCGCCAAGGGAACCATTGGAAGGATCGACCGTGATCGTAAAGGTGAGTTCACAGACTCCACTATCTGAGCCCGTGAGAGTGATATCGATTGATATGTCTTCGTCTGTGCTCACGGATTGCGGGTCCGCTGTCGCAGCTTTTGCAGGATCCACTTGAAACGGGACCAGTGAGACACCGAAAATGGTTGTTATTGTAGAGATTACGATCCCGACTACAAGCAATCGGGCCAAGTAGAGCAGCTTTCTGTACATGATTACTTTCCTCTACGATATGAGTGGCAGAGAATCCCACCGATGATCATTCTGTAATCCAGGATTAATAAATTCCAAACCCGCTGAAGCCTTCTAAGGTAGCGAGGTGGCTGGTGGCTCCGTCGGTGCCTCCGTAGGCGGCGGCGCCGACGTAGGCGTTGGCGGCGGCGGTGGCTGAGTCGGCGGTGGCTGAGTCGGCGGAGGCTGGGTCGGCGGCGGTTCTGTCGCCTGCGGCTGCGGCGTGTTCGTCGCCGGCTTCCCGGGCTGACCCTCGCCAGGTTTCTTGGTCGGCGTGGCAGACGTTGGTGGCGCCACGGTGAAGGGTGATCTGGTGCGCGTCGGTGTGTTGGTAAAGGTTGGCGTCGGGGTCGGGGTGCGCGGCGCGTCCGGGCACAGCTGCGGGTCGGTCTGCCCGCCATTATATTTTTCCAGGACGTCGATGAGCCCCATCCCAGTCAGCTGGTCGGTCTCGGATAACTGGCTGTCCGGCGAGTGCTGGCCAAGCCAATCGATGGTGGTGACCACGGAGTTTTCAATACGCGAGGCATCGGCGCCTTTGAGGATATTGAGAATCGTGGCAAATAACTGCTTTAGCACATTGGTGGGTACATCCTCTGTATCCGTTTCCAGAATGCTTATGGCGTCCTCTTTGGTGTAAGTCAATTCGCCGATCAGGATGTTTTCGGCCAGCCAGGCCTCCGGATGATCCTTCCAATAAGTTGCCGGATAGGTGCAGTTCTTCTCGGGCGTCGGAGAGAGGTTACTGGCCGGCGGGTTGGTGACTGTGGGGAACGGGGTCGAGGTGAGTGAGGCCGCCTGGGCCATTTCCTGGGTCGGGAAGAGAGTGTACGTAGGCGTTAGCGTACTGGTGGGATCTCCGGTCACCAGCGCTTCAGGGTTGGGATTACCCTGTGAGGGGATGGCCAGGCTGACCACGATTAATCCAACGATAAGCAGCCCCAGGACAAATAACCATCGGGTGATCTTTTGCTGTTGGGTGTTGTTCATTGCTTTGCTCGATTCCTGAGTTGCTGCAAGGTCATCAAGAAGTTCACCGGTTGGTTGGTAAGAGGGGATGAAAGGATGATGTTCCCACCGCAGCCCATACTTCAGTGGATCTTATTATAAATCATATCTTATCGATTTTGTTAATTGAAAATTATGAATTAATTGCTAAAATAGGATTACGTTGCGTCCATAAGCCAGCGGGCGTTGGAAGTTTAACATGATTAGCGTATAGAAACGGCAAACCTGTCGAAAGATAGGGACGCAAAGTTACGGGTCTAAACGATCTCCGGATCGCATGATCGCCGGGCTGCCTAAGCCAAACGATTATTTCATTATTTTAATCCCTCGGGCAGACGGCTTGGAGGGATTTTGTTTGTCGCCTTGAGAGCATTCGGAACGCTGAGGTTTGCCGGGGTCTTGGCGTAAAAGGAGTTTTTATGAATACCTGGATTATCCTTACGATTGTTTTGGTTTGGCTAGTGCTTCCTGCCTTCTTGATCATCGCAGCCTGCATGAACTCTTCACGCTTGAGCCGGGCTGAGGAAGCCATTCAAGCAGATGCCAGCAGGCGGTCCGTGCGCCAGGATACGATGCTTGTCCCCCAGCGCCACACCTGGGAAATGCCTATGGAGTCAGAACCGGTCAGGGTGCCTGTGCAGTACGGGGAGGGTTGAGTACCTTATCCCAGGGCCAGGCTCTTCGAGACGGGATCTATTCGTCAGCCTGACCGGAGAGCGGGGAGGAGTTCCCCAACGGTGTATATCTTCAACACGAAGGGCGCTAAGGGGGGTCACAAGGACACCAAGTATAGAGATCCCACCGGCATGAGTGATTGATGCTCGCCGGTGGGAATTCTTTTCCCGGCTCTTCGGGAATCGCGGCGCCAGAGCCCAAAGAGCCCGTTTTCCTGGTATTCCCACTGGTTGAATTGCTGTTATGATTAACAGTTAATAGCAAAATGGTCTACAATAATCCTGACAGCGCTAACCGCTCAGACGACCTGATTCGCACGCTGGCGAGCCAGACCGCACGCTGAAAAATCTGAGTAGGGGCCCAGACCCGATTGCTGTTCATTAACTGAAGGTTAACTGCGAGTAGGTTGGAAGCAGCGGGTTTGCATTAAACGACCAGATATGTAACAAGTAAGCGTCTCGTGCGTTTTTAAGGTTAGAGAGAATGCCGGAATGGGCAGGAGTTGAAGACGTTCAACTTCTAAAACTCGCCAAGGACGGCGATGCGGAAGCCTTTGGCGAAATATATTCGAGATATGCCAAATTGATTTTTGGATTTCTCTATGCCAACCTGGATAGCCGCCTGGATGCCGAAGATTTGACCGGGGAAGTCTTTTTGCGTGCGTGGGATGCGTTATCGGGCTATCGAGAAAAAGGTATTCCCTTTTCGGCCTTTCTGTTGCGGGTAGCTCGCAACGCGCTTTACGACCATTACAGGCGCTCCAAGTTCGCCTCGAATCATGTGCCGATCGAGAATGTCAATCTTCTGGATGACTCAGATCCTGAGGAAGCGGCCTCCAACAACCTTGAACATGAGGAATTGCGCCGGGTTCTGAGACAGTTAGACAATGAGGATTATCGCTCGGTACTGATATTAAGGTTTCTAAGGGACAAGTCTCCTGCCGAAACAGCTCAAATCATGGAGCGCTCTGTCGGCGCGGTGCGCGTGTTACAACATCGAGCCTTAGGCGCGGTGCGCAAGATATTGCACAGCGATGAGAACGAGAAAGATGACGAACAATCCGAATGAATTCGAGCGATACTTCGAATCTTGCCTGGAATTGATCCGCTCTGGGCAAGCGGACATTGATTCGGCCGTGGCGCAGTATCCCGAATACGCCGAAGAGTTGCGCGACGAGATCGAGATAGCCCTTTGGCTGGACCAGCACAAAGGTGCCCTTGACCCCGATCCGGATTTTGTCGCCACCACCAGATTGAGGCTGGTCTCACAGCTGCGCAGGGCGACTCCTGCCCGGCCATCCTGGCGCGAACGCTTCGGCCAGATGTGGTCGATGCCGACCCTGGCCCCCGTGGCCTTCGTTATGATATTGTTGGTTTTCATGGTCTTCAGTGGAACGATTGTGATGGCCTCCGAGAGTTCCATACCCGGCGACGGGCTGTATTCAACCAAATTGATCATGGAGGATTTGGCGCTGGCAACGTCGGTCGACGAAGCCAATGACGCCCAACTGCGCATTGAGTTTGTTGAGCGAAGGTTGGTCGAAGTCAATAAGTTATTGGTTGAAAGACGCTATGACAAAGTAGATGATACTGTGGCTGCGTATACAGACCAGGTTAACCAGAGCATCGCATCCATTAATCAGGTCGCGGAGCATGATAGGGTGACCGCACAGCAGCTGGCCCTGCAACTGGAAGACGTTTTAAGCGAACAGGCGCCAATCTTGCAGAGCCTGCAAAAAACCGCTCCCATCTCGATCCATCGTGTGATCTCGATGGCGGTCGAGGTCTCCGAGACTGGAAAAGAAGCTGTGCACAGCATGTCCGAGACGGTACCTCTGGGTGGCGCCTCGAGTCCGGCGACGAATACGCCGGTTCCAACGCGCACACCCATGCCTTTCCCAACGAGGACGCCCCGACCGACGCCGACCAGCGCGCCAACCTTGACTTCCGCGCCAACCCGACCGTTGCCTACCGAGGAAACTGAACCCACGCTTCCGCCGCCACCACCGGACACGCCGGTCCCTACGGCGGTGCCTCCTACGGCCACTCCGACGCCGACGGATACGCATGTACCACCAACGAACACGCCGCTGCCGACCCCG
>DASQQR010000004.1:0-4532 GCA_035643335.1 Anaerolineales bacterium | reverse complement strand
CCATTGCGATCATCCTGGCCGGCCTGGCGATCGGAGCTGGCCTTGGCGTGTTGATCTTTTTTGGGTTTGGGGATGTGAATTCGATTCCCGGCATTCAGATCCTGGCCAGGCAGAATGAAAGCCGCCCGGCTCCGGAAGTCGATGCGCCCGCCCCGGATTTTGAACTGGATACCTTGTCTGGCGAGGCGGTTCGTTTGAGCGACTATCGCGGCAAAACGGTGTTGCTCAACTTTTGGGCCACCTGGTGTGCTCCCTGCCGGCTCGAGATGCCAGCCATGCAATCCCGGTTTGAAGAGCACAAATCGGATCTCGCTGTCCTGGGGATCAATTTCGATGAACCGGAGAGCGACGTTCAGGCTTTCGCTCAAGAATTGGGCCTGACGTTTACAATATTATTGGACCCCGGTGGAGAGGTCCAAAAACTCTACAGGATTCGCGGATATCCCTCGACCTACTTTCTTGATGCGGACGGGGTAGTACGTATAGAGCACATTGGTGTGATGACGGAAGATCAATTGGATGGGTATTTGTCCCAACTTGGAGTCGGTGGATGATTAAAGTTACGCTGTATACAAAACCGGATTGCCACTTATGTGATCAAGCCAGGGAAGACCTGCAGAGTATGCAGGCCGTATTCCCCCACGAGCTGGTCGAAGTCAATATTGATGGAAACCCCGATCTTCAACTGGCGTACGGATTGGAAATCCCTGTGGTTGAGATCGGTCCCTACCGGCTGAAGGCGCCGATTACACGCCAGGAGCTGCAGATGACCCTGGGCGCGGCCCTGGATCGAAGACGGCACCTCGAGTCGATCGATGAGTCCGGTTATCGAGAGCGGCTGGAGCACGGTTGGACGGCTACCTCGGCGGACCGGATTTCCTATTGGCTTTCCAATCATTACATGGCGCTGTTCAATTTATTTGTTTTCGTTTATCTGGGTCTGCCATTCCTGGCGCCGGTGCTCATGGCGGGCGGCGTATCCGGTCCAGCCCGGTTGATTTACCGGATATACGGCGCCGTTTGCCACCAATTCGCATTCCGGTCCTGGTTCCTGTTCGGCAAACAAGTCGCTTATCCGAGAGTAGCTGCCGGGCTGTCTGGCCTGATCCCGTTTGGCAAGGCCACCGGATTGGACGAGGGGGATCTGTGGGGAGCGCGCAACTTCATCGGCAACCCGGCTTTGGGCTACAAGATCGCTCTGTGCGAACGGGATGTGGCCATTTATGGCGCCATATTGCTCTTCGGTTTGGTATTCACGTTGACCGGCCGGCGATTGAGATCCTTGCCCTGGTATGTTTGGATATTGATCGGGATCCTCCCGATTGGGCTGGACGGCTTCAGCCAGATCTTGAGCCAGCCGCCGCTAAACTCAATTCCCCCGCTCTATTTGCTACCCTACCGGGAGAGCACGCCTTTCTTGCGCACGCTCACCGGAGCGTTGTTCGGATTTACCACGGCGTGGTTTGGTTATCCCATGGTGGAAGAGTCCATGGCCGGGACGCGCCAGTATATGGCCTCAAAATTCGCCCGCATCAAGGGAAAATTACCCGTCGAGTCTTAGACATGCCTTTCCACCAAGCCGGTTCGATTCGCTACTATACGTTTGATTCTCTGGATGACGCGGGGGTGACCCATGCGGTCTTCACGCGCCGGGGCGGGCTCAGCCCGGAGCCCTGGTCGTCGCTGAACGTGGGAGGATTGTTGGGGGATGACCCCGAGCGAGTCTACCAAAATAGAGTTCTCTCCTTCCACAGCATGGGCCTGGCGCCGGAGAGCGTGTACGATGCCTGGCAGGTTCATGGGGCCGAGGTCATTTGTGCCGACAGGCCCCGCCCGGCCGATCAGCCCCATCGCAAAGCGGATGCGATCTTTACCGGCTCTCCTGAAGTAACACTTTTTATGCGTTTTGCGGATTGTGTTCCGGTCGTGCTTTACGATCCGGCTAAGAACGTAATTGGGCTGGTGCATGCGGGCTGGAAGGGCACGCTAGACGCCGTCGTCTCCCGGGCTGTGGAGACGATGCAGCTGGAATATGGCTCCCAGACTCAGGATATCTTCGCCGCGTTGGGGCCCTCGATCGGTGCGCATCACTATGAAATCGGTGACGAAGTAGCTGCTCAGGTTGTCCAGGCTTTTGGCCAGGACGCCGGCGAATTATTACCCAGGCGGAATGGTTCGATGCACCTGGACTTATGGGCCGCCAACCGGCTGTTGCTGGAACGGGCCGAGGTGCGCAGGATCGAAGTCTCGGGGATTTGTACGGCCTGCCATCCAGAGGACTGGTATTCTCACCGGGGAGAGGCGGGAAAAACGGGGCGATTCGGGGTCTTGATTGCGCTGCAATCGTTATAGATCGAGGACACAAAAGCTCTGCTGGCTTTATAATGGCGGGGATGAAAAAAATCACAACCTCAGCACAGTTGCAGCACATGATCGAGCATAACTTCCAGCAAGTGATGGAGCGGATTGCTGCCGCGGCTCGCTCTGCCGGGCGTGATTCCGAGGACGTGCGCCTGGTCGTGGTGACCAAGGCACACCCGCTGGAGGTGGCCGAGGCAGCCGTAGAAATCGGGGCTCGCCGTCTGGGTGAGAACTATATTGAGGAGGCCACGCCCAAAATCAACGCGCTGGCTGGCCGTCCTGAGGTAGAATGGCACATGATCGGGCATATCCAAAGCCGAAAGGCCCAGGCGGTGGTCGAATCTTTTGATTACGTGCACTCCTTGGATAGCCTAAAATTGGCCCGGCGCCTGGATCGCTTTGCCGGCGAAAATGAACGGCTGCTTCCGGTGTTGTTAGAGCTGAACGTAAGCGGTGAGGAGTCCAAATTCGGTTGGCCAGCCTGGGATGATGAGAAAGCAGCCGCACTTTTGCCCGAGATCGAGCAAATCCAGGAATTAGATCACATAAGAATACAGGGCTTGATGACCATGGCTCCCTTCCTGCCCGATCCTGAGCAAACGCGGCCGTACTTCCGGAGATTGCGCCAGATACAGGCATCCCTGGCGCGCCATTTTCCGGATACCAATTGGGGCGAGCTCTCGATGGGAATGAGCGCGGATTTTGAGGTCGCCGTTCAGGAAGGGGCGACGATCGTGCGCATAGGGACGGCGATACTGGGAGAACGTCCCGAAGACTAATTTCGAAGGAAGAATATACATGCTTGTCGTTCTATTCCAAATCATTAATCTGTTGATTACGGTCCTCACCTGGCTTGTAATCATCAAAGTGGTCTTATCCTACTTTATGTCTCCATTTCACCCGCTCCGGGCAACGATCGACCGCATTGTCGAGCCCATGTTGGAGCCGATCCGCAGAATCATGCCGCGGACCGGGATGATCGACTTCAGCCCTCTGGTGTTGATTATCCTTTTGCAGGTGCTTGAAATCGTGCTGAGAAACCTGCTTTTCTCGCTATAAGTTTGAGGTGGTTATGAATCCGGGAAGCATTAATTTACGCGATGGCAAAAGGGGTGCTGCGCTGGCGATTCGAGTTAGCCCGCGCGCCAGAAAGACGGAAATTGCCGAAATCATGAGCGATGGGACCATCAAAATCAGGGTGGCAGCACCGCCCGTAGATGGGAAAGCCAATCAGGCCCTGGTGGCGTTTCTCGCCAGGATTCTCGGTGTGCCCTCATCTAACATTGAGATTATTGCCGGACAGACGGGGAGAAATAAACTGGTGTCCATCTTAGGGATGGATGCTGACACCGCACACGAGCGAATTATGAGCCAGCGAGGTGGAATGGGACGCGGATACTTCGACTGAGCTCAGTACAAGTGAACGCGGATTTCGCGGATATTGCTTTAGCTTACCGGGGGAAGGTCCACTCCAGCGGCGGCCATGTGCCAGAGGGAGTTAAAGGCCGCCTCGCGGAGATCACCGTGGCCATTGGCCAGCACCTGGTAGATGCCTGGGATGGCCTCTTTACTGGCGAGCAGACCTAATCGATCCAACGCAGCGATGCGCTGTTCGTCAGTGCCCTCGGCAAGGGCTTTGATCAGCAGGCCCTCGGCGGGCTTTCCAGGCGATATGCCGATCCCTTTTTCCCCCGCAAAGGCGATGAGCCACGGCGTTTCACTGAGGGATGGCCGGGGGCGGGGAAGCCGGGGATCCGGCCTGGCAATCTCTTCCAAAGCCTGAGTCGCCGCGTTGCGGACTACCCATTGGCCGTCTTCGATCTGCATTTTCTCGAGTATCTGGATCGCCCAGGGTTCCCGGATCTTAGCCAGGCCAAAGACCACCGCCCGGCGGACCAGCAGATCTTCCACCGTGCTGCCATCGACCAGCACCGGATGGCCCTCTTCCGGGTGGTTGGCGAGCGCTTCGGCGGCCGCCCGGCGCACATCTTCTTCGCCCTGAAGCAGCGCGCCGGCCACCGCTTCAAGCGCGGGGATGGTCCCAACGGATACCAACGATAAGCAGGCGGCCTGGCGGATCAGCGGATGCGGATCTTCGAGAAGCGCCTGCAGTTCAACCACGGTTTTTGCATCCGAGCACATGCCCAGGCCGAGCACGCCTATCAAACGGA
>DASQQR010000003.1:0-5151 GCA_035643335.1 Anaerolineales bacterium | reverse complement strand
ATCTTCAGCGTCGCCTTTTTCCTCTTGTTTATTCCTCTGTTCGCCATTCCCATGCTGCCTGAGACGTGGAGAGCGCAAGCGATCAACTGGCTGATGCAAAACAGCGGCCGGATTTCGGTCGGCACAGTTGTGCTTGCCGTCGCGGGAGTCCTGCTTCTGATTGACATCGCCCTGGTTGTGGCTGCCATGGCCCGCTTCCGGCGAGCGAGGTTGATCATCGATTAGTATGCGAGCTGGTCAGCAGGCGCGTTTATACACCCAACCGTTCGGGCGACAGTCCAACTGTCGCCCAAACAAGGGATGAAGCCGGTTGCGTCCGGCGGCAATTGGCGATAGAATAACTTAAGGAACGGGTGACTCCGCAGGTGAGAGTGAATGGGGAACATGGCTGAACAGTCACAAAAACGGTATCATCTGCAACGGCGGAGGGCGGATTCCTGCCCGTTATTGAGGTGAAACCCACTGGAGGCACGGAATGAGTGAGCAATTCGAATTCGGCGGCAAAATCGTCTGGCGTCCCACCCAAGACTATATTGAAGGCGCCCACCTGACCGAATTCATGCACCAGCACGAGATTTCCGATTTCGATGAGCTGATGCGCCGGTCCACCGAAGACGTGGCCTGGTTCACAGAGGCAGTGCTCAAGTACCTGGATATCCAGTTTTACAAACCCTACTCCCAAATCCTGGATCTGTCGGACGGTATCGCCTGGCCCAGGTGGGTCGTGGGAGGGAAAATGAACATCGTGCACAACTGCCTGGACAAATACACCGGAAAAGAAACCGAAAACCAGCCAGCCATGATCTGGGAGGGCGAAGAAGGCGCCACGCGTACGTTGACCTACGGCGAGCTGACCCGCCAGGTTAACCAAGCGGCCAATGCATTACGTTCGTTGGGCCTGGGAAAAGGGGACGCCATCGGTCTATACATGCCTATGACCCCCGAAATTGTGGTTGCCTTGCTGGCAATCGCCAAGATCGGGGGCATTATTTTGCCGCTCTTCTCAGGCTACGGGGTGGGAGCCGTGGTCTCGCGGTTGGCCGATGCGGATGCCAAAGCCGTATTTACTGCCGACGGCTTTTTCCGCCGCGGCCAACCCGTCCTGATGAAACCCACCGTCGACGCAGCGGCTGAGCAAGTCAATTCCTTGAAACACATCATCATGGTAAACCGGGCCAACCAGGACATCAAAATGATCCCTGGCCGTGACCACTGGTGGAATGACCTGGTTGCCACCCAACCCGGTGAAGCAGAGACCGAGCACACAGACGCTGAGGACGTGTTGATGGTGATTTACACCTCCGGCACGACGGGGCGCCCCAAGGGAGCTGTGCACACGCACGCCGGATTCCCGGTCAAAGCCGCGCAGGATATGGCCTTCGGGACAGACCTGCACCCGGGGCAAACCCTTTACTGGATAACCGACATGGGCTGGATGATGGGCCCCTGGCTGGTGTTCGGCGCTTTGATCCTGGGGAGTACATTCTTCATTTATGACGGCGCGCCGGATTATCCTGGTCCCGACCGGCTATGGGATATCGTCGAGCGGCACCAGATTACGACGCTGGGAGTCTCTCCGACCCTGATTCGAGCCATGATCGCGCACGGCGAAGAGCCCTTTCGCAGCCATGACCTGTCCTCGCTGCGATTCTTTGCCTCCACCGGTGAAACGTGGAACCCCGACCCGTGGTTGTGGCTGTACGAAAGGGTCGGTGGGGGAAAGCGCCCGATCATCAACTATTCGGGCGGCACCGAGATCTCGGGTGGGATCGTAATGGGCAATCCGATTTTGCCGCTTAAACCATGCGCTTTCTCGGCACCCTGTCCCGGGATCGCGGCGGATGTTTTTGATGAAGATGGCCATCCCGTACGCAACCAGGTCGGAGAACTGGTCATCAAAGCACCCTGGATCGGCATGACGCGAGGCTTCTGGAAGGATCCGAAACGCTACGAAGAAACCTACTGGTCGCAATGGCCGAACGTCTGGATGCACGGTGACTTCGCGGCAGTGGATTCGGATGGCATGTGGTACATCCTGGGCCGGTCCGACGACACCATCAAAGTGGCCGGAAAAAGGTTGGGGCCAGCGGAGGTGGAGTCCGTCCTGGTGAGCCATCCAGCTGTGGTAGAGGCGGCTGCAATTGGGGTACCCGACGAGATCAAAGGCAGCGAGGTGGTCGTCTTCTGCGTGATTGGACCGGACGAACCGACCTCCGAGGCGCTCCGGACTGAGCTCAAGGAGTTGGTCACCGCCGCAATGGGCAAGCCTCTGGCCCCCCAGGAGGTACTTTTCGTCAGCGATCTGCCCAAGACTCGTAACGCAAAGTTGATGCGGCGCATGATCCGAGCGGCTTATCTGGGCCAGAATCCCGGCGACACCTCCTCATTGGTAAATCCAGAGGCGGTCGAAGAAATTCGCAGGGCCAGGTAGACTTTGCGCCCAACAATGGAAAACCAATAGCAGGAAAGGATTAGAGGAATGGCAACCCCTACGGCACCCATACTCTCTGTACATGCCAGCAAGCTCCTGGCAGCCCTTCAATTCCAGGGTCAATCCAATGACTGCGGCCCTTTTACCTCCGCCACAGTGCTCAACGCCCTACTCGGGCTGAATGTAGACGCGGCGCAGCTGGCCCGTCAAATGGACCGCCCGGTGTGGCGAGGGCCTCTTTTTATGGTACGCCGCGTGCCGAACTGGGCTACCTTTCCGTGGGGCATCGCCGATGTATTAGGCGAACATGGCATCAAGGCCTCCTGGAGACTTTTGGCGTCGAACGAGGATTTATACCAGGGCATAGAGAATGGGGAGGTCCTAATGCCGGTAATCGGTTCATGGAGACCGCTGTGGGCACACGTAATGACCCTGATCGCCTGGGATCCACGAATGGGGTGGGGCTTTGCCAATACCCAGTACAGTGATCACAACGTGCATTGGGTTAGCGACAATGAATTTCAGGAGCGGTGGAAAGCAATGGCTCATTTGCTTATCAGGACGAAACCACCCAATCAAGATTAATTTGAATCAGAAAAGGATCATGCCGGTCTGGTGTCCGAATTGCGGCGCTATACTCCCGGATGGGACCGCGGAGTGCCCGCGCTGCGGTGCAAAACTCGAGCGTGGTCAATCCGAGGACGAAGAGGATTTCAGTCATGAAGATCTGGCTTGGTACAGCGCCTACACCATCGGCATCGTTATTATCCCGATACTGATTGCATTGGCGATTGGATTGATTTGCATTCTTATATTTGTGGCAGGTCGAAGCTAGAGTTGCTGAGGAGAGCAACTCAAAATCTGTGAGGGAAAATCATGAATTTTGACTTAACGGATGAGCAACGCATGTGGCGCAATGCAGTACACGATTTCGTGGCCAGCGAGGTCAAGCCGAAAGCCCAGCACGTTGACGAAGCAGCCGAGTTCAACTGGGAAGCGGTCCGCAAAATGGGACCCATAGGATTATTAGGATTGAATGTCCCGGAGGAATACGGCGGGGCCGGGGTAGACACAATCAGCGCGGCCATTGCCATCGAGGAAATTGCCTGGGGCTGCGGTAGCACAGCGCTCGCCATCGCGGCGCACAACTCGCTAGGGTGCGCGCCCGTTTCGATGTATGGATCTGAAGCGCTGCAAAGACAATATTTACCTCGAGTTGTGGCCGGCGGTGAAGATTCCAAGCTGGCGGCTCTAGCCCTCACCGAGCCGGGCGCCGGCTCGGACTTGAAGGGAGGCGTGCGGACTCGTGCCCAGCTGGCTGGAGATGAATGGGTGATCAATGGTTCTAAAATGTGGTGCACCAATGCCAGCCTGGCTGAATTTATCGTGACCCTGGTGCGCACCAATCCAGCAGGTGGTTCCCGTTCCCTGAGCCTGATCGTGGTTCCGACGGATGCTGCTGGTCTGCACATCGGCCCACCCGAGAAGAAAATGGGGCTCAAAGGTTCCCCCACGCATGCTCTGACTTACGAAAACGTGCGGGTGCCAGCCGAGAACCTGCTAGGCGAAGAAGGCCAGGGGCTGCACCAAACCCTATCCGTGCTGGATGGTGGGCGGGTGGGCATCGGCGCGCTGGCTGTCGGCCTGGCGCAAGCTGCTCTTGAAGAAGCTGTCCGCTACGCCAAGGAACGCCAGACTTTCGGCAGGCCCATTTCCGAACACCAGGCAATCCGCTGGATGCTGGCGGACGCCGCCACGGAGATCCAGACGGCGCGCTTGATGGTGTATTATGCTGCCTGGCTAAAAGGCCAGGGACGACCTTATACTAAACAAGCTGCTATGGCGAAGCTATTCGCCACGGAAATGGCCGAACGGGTGTGCCGGAACGCAATTCAGGTTCACGGCGGCTACGGTTACAGCCGGGAATACCCGGTCGAGCGCATTTACCGCGATGCGCGCCTGATGACGATCGGGGAGGGAACCAGCGAAGTCCAGCGCATGGTCGTTTCCCGGCATGTGCTGGAAGAATAAGAAAGAAAAGGGCATTTAATGTCCCCCTTCGGCGCGAGGGTCTTCATGCAAGAGCTGAACGGCGTGTTCCAGCACTGGTAACACTACCTGTAGATTCTCCACGGCTGCTTTGGGACTGCCAGGAAGATTGATGATCAGAGTATCGCCCCGCATACCAGCCTGGGCGCGGGAGAGCATGGCGTGAGGAGTGACCTTCAGGCTGGCGGATCGCATCGCCTCGGCAAGGCCTGGGGCATCGCGCTCAATGGCCCCCCGGGTGGCTTCGGGAGTCACATCCCGAGGGCTGAAGCCGGTCCCGCCCGTGGTCAAGATCACGTCCAGTTCGCCCGAGGCGGCCCAGGAGACCAGCAGATCTCGCAGAGGAACCAGGTCATCCGGAATGATCGTCCTGCGGATTACCTGCCAGCCTTGAGCAACCACTTCTTTTTCCAGAGCTGGTCCTGAGGTGTCGGGGCGTTCTCCGCGCGCCGAGCGATCCGATACGGTGATGAGGCCAAATCTTAATTGCATAACGATTTCCTTGCGAGCGAGACCAGTGGCGCGACAGTTGCGTTGTCACCCAAACCAATCAGGTGTGGAATATTGAAGGACGCAGAGCGTCGAAGGCGGGATTACGACGTAGAACATCGTAATCAGGAAAAGGGGCAGCCGGTTGCCGGGCATGGGGATACCCGGCATACAGGGTTGGC
>DASQQR010000002.1:0-10444 GCA_035643335.1 Anaerolineales bacterium | reverse complement strand
TTTCTTGCGGAGCTCGGCGTCCCAAAGCCGCTAACAACAAATCCGTCCACCTCATCGGGAGGATGAGTGAAGGGAATATTTACTAGACCCACACGTATCCCATGCTGATTAAGCCGCTTCCAGAATGGGGTTCCCTCTCGGGTACGGGCATTCGATAAAATAAATTCGTAGGTGCCTGGGCGCCGCCACAGCATATCAAAGACCCCGTGTTTACCAGGATTCTTGCCAGTTATTATGGAGGACCAGGCTGTGGGCGTCCAGGGAGGCATGGTCGAGTGCAACTTGCCCCAAGTTCCGGAAGAAACGAGGTTGCCCAAAGTGGGCATCCGTCCAGTTTCAACCAGTGGATTGAGGTATTCCCAACATGCAGCATCCAGGCCAACTAGTAAGGTTTTCAATTAAGTGTCTCGAGTTTCCATTTCGGTTTTCCGATTTCAACGCAAGGAGAGCCTGCTCCAGTAATCCCCGCCCGCGCTTATGCAGGGCCTAAATCAACGGCCAGGGGGCAAAGACCATCGATGGGGCATAGCGACACTGATTTCGCGAAAGGGTTTCATGAAGCGCCCACGGAGATTGCCCGGTTGGACATCAAAGGAAGCGGCTGATTCGACGTAATCTTGCCACTCCCCTCCACCGCGAATTAATACGTTGATTCGGTAGCGACCAGCTAAAAGCATCAGCTCATCAATTTCACAAATGAACTTTAGCCCGATTGAGGAATCATAAATATCTTGTGGCCCAGGTGCATCGCTTTTGAAAGCCGCAATTCGCTGACCATACTGGTTGAACACCGTAAAAACACAGGATATTCCACCTATCAGGTTGGTGACAGAAAACTCAAAACGCGCCGGGTTGCCTGTCACGAGCGTGGTCGTAGGCTCCCCGGCCCCATTAAGAATCTCCAGTCCTATCAAACGGACTAACCCTCTACCCTGACGATCGTCCCTTTTTGTAAGAGGCTCGGAGTTCAACTGATCCAGAGATTGCAGGTAATCATCGACCACCTCGGAGATTGGTCCGTCCGAGCGGACAGTCCCTATATCGAAGAGTATCCCCCGGTCGCACAGGGACTGCACCACACCCATATTGTGGCTGACAAAGAGCACCGTGCGACCGCGCTTGGCGACATCATCCATCTTCCCTAAGCACTTCTTTTGAAAGGCGATGTCACCAACTGCCAGTACCTCATCTACAAGTAAAATCTCGGGTTCCAAGTGAGCCGCTACTGAAAATGCCAAGCGCACGTACATCCCGCTGGAGTAATGTTTCACGGGCGTATCCAAGAATCGTTCAATTTCGGAAAAAGCAACGATCTCATCGAATTTACGCTCAATTTCGCCCCTCTTCATCCCTAGAAGTGCGCCGTTCAGATAGATATTCTCTCTTCCAGTCAGTTCGGGGTGAAATCCCGTGCCTACCTCCAACAAAGAACCGACCCGTCCATAAATATCTGCAAAGCCCTTCGTCGGCTCAGTAATGCGAGATAGAATCTTGAGCACTGTGCTCTTTCCCGCCCCATTACGACCGATAATTCCAACGACTTCCCCCTGTTTGATTTGAAACGATACATCTTTCAAGGCCCAGATATCACCCTCCAGTCCAGATGCACCGGTCGGCTCGCCACGCAAGATCTTGCCTGCGCGGCGGACTGGAGCAGTGAGGAAATCAGTCAATTGAGCGGTAAGTCGATCATGAGTTTGCTGGTAAATGCCAATACGATATCGTTTGCTGAGCCCCTCAACCTGGATGGCAACGTCGTTCATCACGCTCGCCTAGACCACATCGGCGAAAGTCCGCTCCATCCGCCGGAAATAGACCATTCCACTTATCATTAATCCTAATGCGGCGAGCGAGGAAATGATGACAATGGGACCGGGAGCGGTATCTGCGCCGAGCAATGCCCATCGAAAGCCTTCCACCACCCCTGCCATTGGATTTACGCCATACAATGTCCTCCAGGGTTCAGAGAGCAGGCTGCTGGGATAAGCAATCGGCGTAGCAAAAAGCCAGGCCTGGGTGAGAAATGGGACTGCATAACGCACATCTCGGAACTGAACGTTCATAGCCGATAGCCAAAAACCTGCTCCCAACGAAGTCATAAAAGCGATCAAAAGAAAAAACGGCAGCCAGAGCACCTTGACCGTCGGAACCAATCCATAAAAAAACATCATCCCCAAAAGCACAATGAAGGCCAGAATAAAATCTACTACCCCCGCTAACACTGTGGCGATTGGCAAAGCCAGTCTTGGAAAATATATTTTCGTTATCATATTCGCATTGAGCACAAGACTACTGGAAGATTGAGTTAAAGCATTAGCAAAAAACGTCCACGGAACCAAAGCAGCGTACGAGAATATAGGGTAAGGCAAACCATCAGATGGAACCTTTGCCAGCTTGCCAAAGAACAGGCTGAAGATCACCATCGAGAAAAATGGTTGGATAACGGCCCAAGAAGCGCCCATTATGGTTTGTTTGTAACGCACTTTGATGTCACGCCAAACGAGGAAATACAGCAATTCCCGATATTCCCACAACTCCTTGAGCTTTAACGATACTCTGCCCTCACCAGGCTCGATGCGTACCCTTGGCAGATCCTCAGAGAATACCCGGTCTGGGACTTTGATCCGACTGGTTATCAAATTTGCCTCGGACGTCTGGCGCTCTAGATTTTCCATCAAATTCCTTTATTTCCTGGCCTTGCGACAAGCTGCCACGTTGGTTTCCCAACGGATAGAATTGCAGCTACCTTGATCAGCCGAAGAGATAACGGTATCCCATGCGGACAGGAGAGAGGCGGACACTTTGCATAAGTACTAAGGGTCCTGCCGTGCCAACAATGAAGAGAATAATCAGATAAAGGGGATACACACCCAATAACCAGGGTGTAAGATGATACATAAGTGAGGCTACAACATAGATAAAGGGAAGATTGGCCATGTAAATCCCAAGCGATTTGGTGCTCAAGTTACTTAATTGTCTCGAAAATGGAATTGAGACATCCTTGAAGGCCAACACAGAAAAGATTACCGTGATGGCATATGGAAATCGGGCAATTCCCGCGAAGACTGGACCGAGCCAGACGTCTCCATTACCGTGATCGATCAAGTGATATTCAACTATGGTCAATAGCGCGGAAACAATCATACGGATGGGCAAACTCGACCTAAATCTAGCTAGAAGTGGGCCAAACGAATTCAAATGAAGGCCAGCGATGAGACCCAGGGGGAACCAAAGGGGCTCGGCGAAAAATAGCCAGCGCGGAGTCAAAGACAGTATCTGTTCTTGTCCTGGGATTTCTATCCCAAGCACCTGTAGATATCTCAGACTGAACAAGGACAGGTGAATAAATGCGGCAATAACAAGTAACAATCTCCACCTGCGTTTGGCCAAAGGAATGAGGAGAGGTGAAAGCAAATAGAATTGGATCAAGACGGGGATAAAAAAGTAAGGGTCTAGTATGTCATCCAGGGAATTTGGCAGGCTCATATTAATAAAAAAGTGAAATATGGTCCAAACAGCAAAGGGTAACAATAGGACTTTGATCCTTGGAAGGACCATACTCCATTGGATATTCGAATTCTTCCCCTTGCCCAAAAAGGCGACGAAGAAACCAGAAACAAATAAGAAAGCCGGAACGGCGAAACCCATCAACAATCGAGTGTCGATCAAAAGATGGTAGGATAGAGATCCCAACTGATCGTAGTTCGGGACCTTTACCGGCCGGTAACGATTGGTCCATTGAAACATGGCAAGCAGGCCGAAAGCTGCGGCGTGGTGCATGGGAATCGCCAGCGCTGCAAGTCCATTGAGTAATAATAGTCTTTTGTACACAGCACGCTCCAGAACGCACCTACGGATTCAGATGCACAAGATGATAGCTTTGCAGATTCTAAATAGCTTGGTCAGTCCCCAGCCTCAAGCATCGCTGGCAATTTCCACTGGAAATCAGTTAGCTTACCTGCTTGGTATACTTCCCGGAAATGGCGATGCCTCCGCTTGCCGCTGGATGTCTTCGTCAGAGTACCTTCTCGGACAAGCATAACCTCGTCTACATTAACGCCGAGACTGCTCATAACCCGATTTCGGATATCGCCGGCAATTTCTGCCGGCTTTCGAGAGGCGGAAGCGCGTACCTCTGTGACCACGACAATCCGCTGAGTTCCCAACCGCTCGTCATCGATACCAAAGGCAGCAAAACAACCGGCACGCAGATCGGGTATTTGCAGGAGAATGGGCTCGAAGTCGCTTGGGTCTATTTTCTTCCCCCGTATGGTAATCCGCTCGCGTGCGCGTCCCACCCAAAATAATTCCCCATCCCTTACGTAGCCCAGATCACCAGTTAACAGAAGGTCTCCATGAATAGAGCGTTGAGTGGCCTGGGCATCGCCTAGGAAGCCCAGCATCCGAGAGGGCGTAAGCAGAGCAATTTCGCCGACATGTCCTTCTGGTAGACGCCGGCCGTTCCTGGATAAGATTTGAACCGCCAGCTTATGATGGGGCCGTCCTACACCGACAATCGAAATAGCCTTAGTCCCATTTATGGAAGGATTAATGGGTTCCGCTATGCCTTCTTCCAGAAATTTGGAGCGATCTACATGCTCAACAATGAAGGCTCCGTCGGGGTCGCTGAAAGTTGCCCCCCCTATGTTTTCCGCACAGCCAAAATTTGTCTTCAAGGCTTCAAACCGGAGGCCGTAGGGGCCAAAACGTTCGTAAAATGCGCGCATGGTTTCAGAATGGATTCGCTCTGCTGCGCTCCAAAAGGCCCGCACTCTACCAAGATCAACTCCTTCCAATTCCTGTGTTCGAATCCGTTGGGCGGAAATCGCAAAACCAAAGTTGGGGGACCAGGTCATGGTCGCACCGGTATCAGAAAGACCTTGCAACCACAAGGCGGGTTTTTTGACAAAATCCTTGGGATTAAGCATTACAAGTGGAATTCCCTTGGCAAGGCAAAGCAGGAAATTGTTTACCAATCCCATATCGTGATAGAGAGGTGTCCAGTTCAAGCATACATCGGCTGCCTCTAATCCCATGGCGGCTGACATGCCATCTAAGGCTGCCAAAATACTTCTCTGCTGCCAAACACATATCCTGGGAAATCCTGTGGTACCGGAAGTTAATTGCATCGCGGCGATATCGTCTTCATTCGGCCGCACCGGAGGGATTGTTCCTGGTAGACCGCCAGCTAGACTATCTTGGCCAAAAAGGAAGCGTGTGCTTTTGCTGGCATTTGCGAGTTTCTCGCGCTGATCCAGCATTGAATCCTCGCAGATGACTATACTCGGCTTCGTTTTATGGACAATGCGTACGATGATCTGCCTCAAATTGGAAAAAGCACCTTTCGATTGAAGCACTGGGGGGGCGATCAGTATTGGCACAGCGCCTGCCAACAATACTGCGAGCAAAAGCGTCGCGCAGAACTCCTCACTGGGCAATACAAGAATACAAGCATCTCCCTTACGGAGTCCAAGGTCTGCAAGGGCTGCTGTGTAACTTTCCGCATTTGAATAAAACTGCTCGAACGTATACCAAGAGAAGTCTCCATCGCGGTCATAGAAAGTTATCGCCCGCTGTCCGGAACCCTCTTCGAGGCGCGAATACAGCCTTGACTGTAAAGTATCATTCATAGATTTATCTCCGTTGGATTTTGTCGTCAGATTTGCAGTTTTCTTTCAACCAAAGAACTCATCATAGTGATCGTTTGAAAATTTTCAGGAACCACCTCATCGTCCTCGACAGTGATCGCGAATTGCTCCTCGATAAAGGCGATAAGCTGTAGAAGAGCCAATGAGTCAATGATGCCGTCGGCAATCAGAGACTCGTCCGGATCAATCTTGGTTCTGCTGTTTCCGATCAGCAGGTTATTTAGGACGAAATGCTCAATCTCGGCTTTGATATTCATCGTGATGCTCCTTTCTCAGCAGGATTAAATCTCTGCTCGAATTTGTTTCTTTGACGTAAGGCCGTCGAATCGCACATGATCCAGATAACTTAACCAATGCATTCTACTCAGTCTCAATAGGCTCAGGATGGAAGCGCGATCCTAGCGGCAGAGACAGACCGTCATCGATGGCTCGATCGCGCTGGAGCAATTTTCGCATTGCCTTCACTGCTTGCGAAGGTTGTCGCTCGAAAACGCGACCGGACAGTATATCGATTACCTGATCAGGGTAACGCACGTGGGTATACATCGCAAACGCCAGGGGATGTTCCCAAAAAGCATCAATGGCATCCTCGACGATATCCAAGGCTTGCTCACAATTGCGTTGGTGCTCCACAAAGGGATTTTGTTCATCTCGGTGAGCCCCGTCAAGGTAAGCGCCAATTACGGGCACTACCAGCTGGGCCTCCTTCATGGTTTCAAAGAGACCAAAGGAGAATATTGGATCAATGAAGCGGTGAGCATCGCCAACGCAGATGAATCCTTTGCCACAGTATTCGCGCACCTGATACGAATAATTAACGACGGAACGAGGCTCCTCCAAGAACTCAACTTCCGGAATACGAAGCTGAAGTTCAGGGTTGATCTCACGTATTTCTCTCGTCAAGAACTCGCGTTTATTCTCTCTCTTCTCAGTATAATAAGCCGCGGGGATCACCACTCCCACGCTGGCGACTTCATCGTCTAAGGGGATGAACCAGGCCCAATGATATTTCTGACGATAGAAAATCAGTGTATCATTCCGATGTTTACCTTCTCCACGAATCGAGGTCTTGACTTGCGCGAAAATCGCTATTTGCCGGTCGTAGCTTCCTCGATATTTTGGACCCGTCACCCCAGCGTTTGCCAGGAAAGTTGCTTGACCAGAGCAATCAAGCAGAACCTCGGATTTAATGTCCAAGATTTCCCCGCCCTCCAGGCGAACGCGCACGCCGTGGACCGCTTCATCCTCGCTCAACAGGGGTTCTACCGCCTGACCTAGGACAAGATCTGCTCCTCGATCGGTGGCCTCATCCAGCATCATCTGGTCAAAATCGCTTCGCCGCACTTGCCAGGTAAATTGATCAAAAAGGTTCCAATTCGCATCACGACCCATGACTGGCACATACCAGGCATTCTTTCCCTCCGAACCAAAGACCGTAAGGCCGCGCTTGATCGGAAACTTGAGTTGAAGCATCTGCTCTTCGAGGCCCAAATCTCGTACCACCGCCCCACACTCCCCCGTCATCGATTCGCCGATATGGTAGCGTGGAAACGGGCTCTTCTCAACAATCACTGATTGAACACCTCGTTTCGCCAGGAACATGGCACTAGCTGACCCTGCTGGACCTCCCCCTACAATCGCAACCTGTGTTCTCATATATTTTCTCCTAGTCAATACCTTTGAAAGAAGTATTGTTGCTCGCAACCATGCTCTTCCCCATGGGATGGTCCGCAAACTGCCTGGCCTTGAGATCGAAGCGAGACAACGTACCGAACAGAGCTCTGGAAAAACGTTTATGCCACATATTCCTGCAGCCGCGCCGGTAATCTTCTATCCGTGTTCGCCATCCTGCTGCAGCTTGTTCCCGATCAGGGACTCCATGACGTTGATAGTTTCAAAGTTGTCCGGCGTTACTTCATTATCGTCAATGGTGACATCAAACTCTTCTTCAAGAAAAGATACCAGTTGCAGAATAAACAGTGAATCGATCACACCCTTCGCAATCAAGGACTCGTCGTGATCGATATCCTTTCTATGATCACCTACTTTCAGGCTATCAAGGATATATTTTTCAATTATCAATCCGATGTTCATGGCAATCGCTCCCTATTATTTTCAAATGTCAATCTACAATACAGTCCCTTCCGAGTGCATGGACAAATTGACGCACAGGGAAGCCAGCTAGAAAACTCCCGGTGATCTTGGTTCTTCTAGGACAAGCAGGTATCATTCCACCTCCGACCGTGCGAGGGTCAGACGGTCGACACCACCCAGAACTCCAGCCCTTAACAGCCCATAATTCTTATACTTTCGTGATCGGGTCCACATCTTCTCCCGGGATCGGCGGTCCACGTTCTCCTGGATTGGCTTCCAGGATTCATACACCCGGAAGACATTCCCACTCTCGAAGTCCGCTTTGGAACAGACCCCTAGGGGGTGAAAAACCCCCTCACTATAAGTTTCTGGTTGGTAGCAGTTGATATTGTTCTCAAAGCTTCGCTGGGTATACTGCATGAAATCGGAGAACGTCTTGCGAAAGAGGACCATGTTGTACCGCCGCGGGTCGCGCATCACCAGTGAGCCAGGCTCCACATTCATGGGAGAGACATATGGATAACGCAAGTCTTCGTATTTGTCGTAAAAGTAATCCGAAAACGGCTTGATAGCCTGCACGTCTTCATCCGTCTCGAACGGAAGTCCCATTAAAGTGCTCAGGTCGATAGTGAAATTGTCATAACGATGGATATAGGCCAGAGTTCGATCCAGCGCTTCGTCCGAGTAATACGGCTTCAGGTAACGGTGTTCACCGAGGAACTTGCGTAAGCGGTCTGAGGCCGTTTGCACGTCTATGCAAAGTTCAACAAAGTTGAAGGTTTCGGCCAGTGCGTCGATGATCTGCCTGCTGGGCAGAGACCAACTAAAAAAGTAGCAGTTGTATTTCTTTCTCTCCAATTCCGCGAAAAGATTGAGGTAGTAATTTTCCTCCACATGACCGCGAACCGGGTCGAAGTCGAAGGTTACCCGACTCGAGTTCGGGTATTTACTCAGAATCTCGATTTCGCGTAAGATTAACTCAATCGGCCGATAAATCTGTTTTGCACGACCAAATGTTTGGACGTTGTTCCATGCATTGGCTGAACAATACATACAGGTCTCGGCGCACCCCTTTCCAGTCCAGATATAGCTGTTCAGAATGCTGGTATCAGAAACAATATCTTCGAGGTTATCGATGAGAGAGATATCCTTTAAAGTTGCTTCGGTCTGAACGTACTGGCCGTATCGTTCACGAATCGGGATGAGCTCCTGGTCTCCTTTGAAGACACAATTGCTGGGCTTCTGCCCACTCACGAGGCGGTATAACGGCTCCTCCCCGTCCCCGCGTACGACCACATCGAAATCCGTGTTCTCTACGATTTCCTTGGCGAAGAAACTGGCTGTATACCCACCAGTGATGGTGGCGATATCCGAATTGTGCGCCTTGATCAAAGAGGCAACATATGCGGAAGAATACAAGGTATCCCACCACTTGCAACTAACGGCCGCGAACTTTGGCTTGTACTTCTCGAGTTCCGCCTGGATCGTTTCTTCGAATTTCCCATCATTAAGCGGAACGATGCGCACCTCAACACCCCGCTCGTGCAGGTAAGATGCCATCCAAAGTAGGGCATTATTGGCTTTGTGGTGGTCTCCGCTTCGATAGCGCGGCGGATTAAACATTATCAGGTCCATATTTTCTCCTGTTTTTGCAGCGGAAGACCGCTTCCATTTCTATCCCATGTAGTAAAGTAATACTGAGCGCTATACTCCGACCATACGTCGGTCGGAAAAACGTCTGGCCTTGAGATCGAAGCGAGGTAACGAGCCGAAAGGAACTACTATCACGCTTACACGCAAACCCAGCGCAAGGCGAATATCCTTAGCGATGTTCTCTGCGATCGTGTCAGATTCTTCACCCGGCACCTCGACTCGAATTTCCATATCATCGAGCTGGCCGCGCCGGAATACATCCACGGCAAACTCGGAGACCTCTGGAAAGCGTCGCACGACGTTCTCAACTGCGCTTGGAAAAACGTTTATGCCGCGAATGACGATAGCATTATCTACTCTTCCAATGATTCCTCCTTCTAAGCGGTGGAAGGTGCGTCCACATACGCAGGGCGTAGTACTTAATTTGACATGGTCGCCAGTGCGGTAGCGAATGACTGGCATACCAATCCGGCCCAGATTAGTGATGACCAACTCCCCCTCCATAGTAGGTTCTTGAGTGACTGGATCAATTACCTCAAAGATAAACTCACTCTCATTCAGGTGCACGCCTTCTTGAGCCTGGCATTCAAATCCCCAGGCCCCGACTTCTGTCGCACCCGCGTGATCATAGCAGCGGGCGCCCCAGGCGCTTTCTATGCGCTGCTTGGTTGCTGGGATGCTAGCACCAGACTCTCCAGCGTGTATAGTCACGCGGACGTTCGAATTAAGAAGGTCGATACCTTCTTGATCGGCGACCTCGGCAAGGTGAAGTGCATAGGTAGGCGTACATACTAAGACCGAAATATCGTTGTCTACTATGGCCTTTGCTCGTTGGTAAGATGACATACCCCCGCCTGAAAAGGCCAGCGCACCAATGTCTTGGGAACCTTCGAACGCACTCCAAAAACCTATAAACGGTCCAAAGGAAAAGGCAAAGAAAATCCGATCCATGGATGTGACACCTCCAGCTCGGTAAACGGTCTTCCAGCAATATTTCCACCACTTCCAGCTTTCTTCGGTATCTAAACAACGCAATGGTGCACCCGTAG
>DASQQR010000001.1:0-4066 GCA_035643335.1 Anaerolineales bacterium | reverse complement strand
CTGGATTCGAGGACTCCCTGCGAAAGCTCAGCCTGACCGCAGATCACTGCCTCCAGCTCCATGGTCAATGCCTCCTCATCGAAGGTTCCTTCATAGAGCCAGGAACTACCATCAATGTTAAATTGGAGCAAGTAGCGATGGTCCTTCAGATGTTTCAGATCCTCAAATTCACCAAGACCTTGGTGAGCAATATTCGTGATTGCCACCGGTGCCACCTGATCTGGTCTGTGCAGATCAAGGTAACCAAGTCCATAGGTGTCGCTGAACAAGGCGGTTGAAAACAAGAGCCCACCTCCCTGCGTAAACTGGCATGAGTGAATCGCGTTGAGTGGGATCTCTTCGCCAGTTTCGCGCTTTTCCCTGGGGATGCCATAGAGCAGCTGGCGCTCCCCTTGTCCGCGTTCCCACAGATAAAGCACATTATCGCCAACCGTATATTCATCCGACAAGATTACCTTGGAATGATCTTCATTGGCTCCGTCTGGATAATTACCCCAGGGGCTCTTTCCAAGGTCTATCAGAAGGCTGTTCTCAAGCTGGGCCTGGTAGCTTTCAATGCTTTGCTCCTTGCGCGATTCGGCCGCAAGATAGGCCACATTCCGGTCTGCGTCGCACTCACCTAAATGGACGCGGTACTCATTAAACTTGTCTCCAAAGGCCGGTTCGGGGAATCCACCCTTTATTGGAATGACCATTGGCTGGTAATTCTCGTCCCCGTCGCGATCGATCATGATCAAAATCTTCTCTATCTTCGGAAAGACGTAAAAAGAAAATCCCCCAATCAGCTCTGGGTTTTGTAGCGCGATGTGGGGTGGCAGCAGTGGCTCCGGAACGCTGCCGCCGTAATCCATTCCATACAGGCTGATTCGACCGCTCAAATTGCTCAGGAAAAACAATCGATCGCCGACCAACTGAGGGACCACGAAAAGTCTGGCCGATAATAATGATTCAATTCTAGCCATGATTTCTTATGCCTTTCTTACCATTAATTTTATTGGCGCGCTAACTTAATTCTTTGAGGTCGCTTCGACCAGGCTCAACCAGTGGCCGATGAAAAGAAAGAGAAAACTCCCCAGGGTTGCCATACCGATGTGCAATGAGCCTAAACTCCCGAAAGTCCAATTCCACCGGCTGGCAAGAAACTGTCCGGACCAAAATCCAAGCCATCCCGTAATGAGGTAGAGTGAGAGGCGGCCCGGCCCACCTCCGCGCCACAGGTGAAACAGGGCGCCGTACAAGGTTGATAGCAGGAATCCGAAGAGTAGTGTTGGAAGAGTCATGCTTCTAATTGCCAGAGATCTTTAAGAAAGTGTAAAACCATTCATCTGCATCGCACCTAACCAGTGTACTCTATCGACCTACCCTTGTCAACGAAGGGACGGCCTGTGGAGCACTGAAAAGTTGTTGAGTTTGGGCGTTCTGGGGCGGGGTACCCCGCCCCAGAACGCCCAAACCTAACGACATTTGAGTACACCTGGAGCTTGCATTTTACGAAATTCATAATATAATTGAAAAATACTGCGATTTTCGTACGTTCCGAATCTCATGGACAATATTGATCAGGAAATTATCACCTTTTTGCAGCAAGACGGCCGTATGCCTTTTACGGATATTGCCAGGGCTTTGGGCATTTCCGAGGGAACGGTCCGCAATCGTGTTGCACGTTTGACTCAGGATCAGACCATCCAGATCGTGGGTATGATCGATCCCAACCGGTTGGGGTTCGATGCTCCCGCTATGATCGGAGTTTCAGTTCAACCGCCGCTCTTAGAGAGAGTCGCGGCTACGGTGGCTACTTTTGCTGAGGTTAGCTATCTCATTATGGTTTCAGGGGAGTTTGACCTGTTTGTTGAAGTACTATGCCGGGACCGTGATCACCTGGCCTCGTTTCTAAACGATAAACTCCTCCGCGTACCCGGAATATCCAAGACTCAGACCTTCATTACGCTGCGCACCTACAAAATGGCCTATGGCGCTGTCCCGATGATCACGGTCGATCACCAGGATTAAGAAGGCTGCTGGCAATTATGATCTAAATCTCTTATTAGAACATCAATGCCCCATCTAAACTCCCAGATTTCAAGCGTCCTTAAAGGAATCGAAGGACCTGTCCTGAGCCCAGTCGAAGGACCTGTCCTGAGAGCCCAGTCGAAGGACCTGTCCTGAGAGCCCAGTCGAAGGAAACCTTCAACCTTCGAACCTTCAATTTTCAACACTTCGCGGGCGGAGGAACGCATCTATGAAGCGTAAAGGTGTCCAGTCAGGATCCGGTAATTGACATGCATGGCGATTTTGCAGTAGAGCTGCGTGATGTGGTAAAAAGGTTTGGCGCCGTAACCGCCGTCAACCACGTATCTATTCAGATTCGGGATGGTGAATTCTTTTCTCTCCTCGGCCCCAGTGGCTGTGGAAAAACGACCACACTGCGCCTGATTGCTGGGTTTGAGATGCCGACCCACGGTGAGATCTTTATCGGCGGGAAAGTTCAGGGCTATCTCCCCGCTTTTCGCCGTCCGGTCAATACGGTTTTTCAACAGTACGCCCTGTTCCCCCACATGACCGTGCAGCAGAATGTGCGCTTCGGATTGGAGATGCAGGGCGTGGCGGAGAGTGACATCCGCCGGCGCGTCGGTGAGGCGCTGAATCTCGTCCATTTAACTGGGATGGAAAAACGCCGCCCCAAGCAGCTCTCAGGGGGACAGCAGCAGCGGGTGGCGTTAGCGCGCGCTTTGGTAAACCAACCCAAAGTGCTCCTGTTGGACGAACCTCTGGGCGCACTGGATCTGAAGTTGCGCAAAGCCATGCAGGTGGAATTAAAGGCGCTCCAGGAACAGGTGGGTATTACCTTTATCTACGTTACCCACGACCAGGAAGAAGCTCTTACCATGTCGGACCGGATTGGTGTGATGAATCAAGGCCATCTGCTTCAACTCGGTTCCGCTAGGGATGTCTACGAAGCCCCCCAGACTCGGTTTGTTTCAGACTTCATCGGTGAGACCAATTACCTTCACGGTCGTTTGACCGCTGTTCATGGGGAATGTGGTGAAGTCCTTGTCGAACCGGAGATTCGCGTTCGAGCCATGGCCAGCTCAGAATTGCGTTCCGGCCAACAGGTTACAGTCGCTTTTCGACCCGAGAAGGTCAGTCTGGAGCTCGAACCTCCTGAGGACCATAATCGGATTAAGGGCCTGATTATCGGCGCGGTTTACATCGGTTCTGCCACCACATTTGATATCCAGCTCACGGATGGTTCGGTCATCACGGCCCGCATGCAGAATCTCAGCGCGAATTCTGGTGCCTCCTTCAGGCCAGGGGATGAGATTGGAATCTCTTGGCCCATTGGAGCCTCCCGCATTTATGTCGATTGACAGACTTGCGATAGCACGACGAGAAGGGATTTCATGCTCCTTCGCTACATAAGCAACTTCAACACCTTCATTTCCATTCGAACAGAGGCCCTGAATAGGGCATTTCGAAGATCGCCGTCACTTAGAGCCTGGATATTGCTTCTTCCTGCAGCCAGCTGGCTGGTTCTGTTCTTTGTGGCGCCTCTGTTTATCGTCATAGTCTACAGCTTTCTGGAAAGAGGAACGTATGGCGGCGTTATCTGGCAATTTACTGCCGAGAACTTCGCCCGGGTTTTCGATCCCCTGTACCTGGGCACTTTCTTGCGGTCCGTATATATCGCGGTTGTGACCACCCTGGCGTGTTTGTTGTTGGGCTTTCCTCTGGCGTATTTTATCTCCACCCGTCCGCGACGCTCGCGTAACACCTTGCTCCTGGCCCTGATGATCCCCTTTTGGACGAATTTCCTGATCCGTACCTATGCCTGGCTCACCATGTTACGAACCAATACCGGTCTGATCAACGTGTCCTTGATCTCTGCCGGGATCTTGAAGCGGCCATTGCCGCTTTTTGGTAATGATTTCGCCATCATTTTAGGTTTGGTTTATGGTTGGCTGCCTGATATGGTCCTCCCGATCTATGCCGCTCTTGAGAGATTGGACTGGAGCCTGGTAGAAGCTGCCAACGATCTTTATGCTCCGGGTACCAAGGTCTTCCTGCG